>JBOHZI010000379.1:0-1523 GCA_050738295.1 Gammaproteobacteria bacterium | reverse complement strand
GAGCGTCACCTGTCAGCAGGATTGTTCTGATGCCCATGCGGCGGATCGCGTTCATTGAACCGGTTCCCGTTCGGTGGACGCCACGAAGAGCTGCAAGCGTTGTCTACGGCGGAGTTGTGTCATGCGAACACGACGTAGGCCGGCAGTGGGCAACGCGTAGTGCCTCATTGCGAGATCGTCCCGCGTCGCTCATTGTCGACGTACCAGCACCGCTCGAATTCACTTGGCGCGAGATAGCCCAGCGACGAATGAATCCGCTCGGTATTATAGTAGCCGAAGTACTCGATGAGCGCCCGCACCGCTTCAGCGCGCGTTTTGAATTCGGCCCCGTGCACGCACTCGACCTTGACCGTGCCGTTGGCCAATCCCAGCACGGGTCAGATCAGGCCGACGTTCAAGCACCATTCTGGACTGAGTGTCCCAACAATTGCCCTTGCGGCTCATCGACACCGTGATGCCGCGTGCGCCCAAGACGTTGCGGTAGGCATGCGCCGCGTACTGCGAGCCGCGATCGGAGTGATGCATCAACCCGTCCGGCGGATCGCGCCAGAGAAGCGCCATGTGCAGCGCTTCCAACGTCAGGTTTTGCGCCATCGAGTCGCTCATCGCCCAGCCGACGAGCTTGCGACTGAACAGGTCCAGGATCAGCGCCAAGTACAGCCAGCCCTCGGCAGTGGGCACGTAGGTCAAATCCGCGAGCCACTTCTGGTTCGGCGCCACGGCGGCGAACTCGCGCGCCAGTACATTGGGCGCCACCGGATGCGCGTGCTTCGAGTCGGTCGTGACGACGCGAAACCGCCGCCGCTTGCGGCTTTGCAGATCGGCTTGGCGCATCAGGCGGCCGATGCGCTTCTCGTTGACCGCTTGGCCAAGCGCAGCACGCACCTCGCGCGTCATGCGCCGCCGACCATAGCAACCGCGATGCCGACGGCTCTGGCGCCGAATCTCGTCGAGCAGTTGCGCATCGGCTTGCGTGCGCGCCGCGGCCGGGCGCATCCGCGCAGCGTGCCAGCCACTGCGCGAGACTCCGAGCAACTGGCACATCAGCGTCACACTGTAGGAGCCGCGGTGCTTCTCGATCCAGGCGTACTTCACATCGACTCCTTGGCAAAGTACGCTGCTGCCTTTTTTAGGATCTCCTTCTCCAGCTTGAGCCGGACGTTCTCCTGTCGCAACCGCGTGTTCTCGGCCTGCAGATCGTCTACCGGGCGCGCGGCGCTACGCTTGAGCAACGGCTCGCTGCGGCGCGCCTTCATCACCCAGTTGGCCAACGTCTTGGGTGACATCTCCAAAGAACGTGCCACTTGCGGCATGCTGCGCTGCCCGTCAAGCACCTGCCGCACCGCCGCTTCACGAAATTCGACCGTGTACTTCCGGTCCGGTCCTGCTTTCATCATCCACCTCCACGAAGTCAATGTATCAAACTTCGTGGCGTCCGTTTTTCGGGGACCAGTTCACATCGCCTGCCGGGCTTCCGACCGCAAGGTGTCGGCCATCGCGATCGCTCCGAGCAACCTCTCGCC
>JBOHZI010000378.1:0-1527 GCA_050738295.1 Gammaproteobacteria bacterium | reverse complement strand
GCTGAATGCGGCTGGCCACTGCATCTCCAGTGGCCAGCACGCTTCCGAGCACGCTCAGAAGCGCGGAATCCCGCAGAATCATTACTAGAGGCGTTTGTCTTATGCTCGCCTGGTCCACGCCGATTACCTGTGCAAACGAGTCGTTGCAAAACAGGATGCGCATGTCAGGGCCGACGGCCAAAACTCCGTCCACCATGCTTGCTAGGACTGCGTTCCGGCGGGAGGACTCGATTTTCAGCTTGTCCATCGATTCGCGCAGCTGCTGTCCCACGTGGTTCAGGGCACGGCTCAACGCTCCCAGTTCGTCCGCGCTTTCGGGAATCAGAGCCGCCGGTTCTCTCGATGTAAGCAGGCCTTCGGCGAACACTTTGATCCGGCCAATGCGCCGACTAAGCCGCAATGAGAAGAAATAGGCGAGTAACAGAGCCAATGCCGCGGCCGCGATAGAGGAGTAGACGATTCGCCTCCGCACCGCGGAAACCGCATTGCTCACTTCGATAAGTGGTACAGCCAGCCGGAGCACGTAGCCTTGGCGGCCCCGGTAGCTAAACGGAAGCGCCACATAACACAGCTCGCGGTCCAGAGTGACGCTGTGACGAACGGATGCCCCCGTCCTGCCCTGGAGCGCTTGCCGAACCTCCGGACGGTTTGCATGATTTTCCATCGTTTCCGGATCGTGCCGCGAATCCGCGAGAACCACACCGGAATGTGTAATGACCGTAACGCGAGCTTGCGCCCGATCTCCCGCCTGGCCGGCAGCGCGGTCGAGTTCCGCTATGGGGACATTCGTGAGCTCGTAGGCCACAAGATGAGCCTCGGAGATCAGCCGGTGCTCAACATTAGAGGTTTCGCGGGAGGCGGTGTAACGCGTGAGGTAAAAATCCAATACGCCCAGTGCGAACGCAAGCAGCAGCAACGCGCTCAAGAACAATTTTTGAAAAAACGAGCCGCGATAGCGATGCAGACGATTACCCCTCGGCAGCGCCCGGCCGATCCCGGCTGCTTTCTTGATCATGGGTCCCGCTATCGTGATGCACCAGCTACTACGGAGGGAGCGACATCGCAAGGCGCGGCACGCCGCTCCGGATGCACAGGCGAACGCTCATACCATCATGTAGTGGCTGGATCTTCGCTATGCGATTCCCCCTATGATCAAACAGTATGGAAAACAAGCATTGGACCATTTGGCGGGCACATGAACCCTTCGGCAGTGGAAACCGTCAGAAGACCCAGCCGAGCGTCGCCATGTACGTGCGAGGCGTGACGAAATGTGTACCGCTGAAGGTGGAAAGGAAATTATAGAGCGCCACGGCGTTGGTTAGGTTTTCAACGGTTAGCCTGAGCTTGGTTCTCACTTTTTCGGCATGAAAGAGATTATCCGTACCCACCCCCACATCGAAAATATTCCGAGGAGCGATGCGCGGCGGGTTATGGTCCGGATTGTAAGTGCCGGGGGCCGGAATGTCTAAGCGAGTTGCTCCATAACTCCCCGAAGGGCAAGCTGTAATCGGAGTCAGCAGCGTGGCG
>JBOHZI010000377.1:0-1531 GCA_050738295.1 Gammaproteobacteria bacterium | reverse complement strand
GCTCCAGACGCTGCGCGATCTGGTGCAGTTCGGCGCCACCACATTCAATGCCCAGAGTCTGTTCTTCGGGCACGGAACCGACAATGCCACCGACGAGGCGTTGGCGTTGACGGCGCACGTTCTCAATCTGGCGCCGGATCAGGCGGCGCAGTTTCCGGATGCGCGCCTGACCCGTTCCGAGATTGCGGCGGTGTATGCGGTGTTGCGTGAGCGCGTGGAAACGCGCAAACCCGCAGCTTATCTCACGCACGAAGCCTGGTTTGCAGGCCGTGCCTATTACGTGGACGAACGCGTGCTGGTGCCGCGCTCACCGATTGCCGAATTGATCGATAACGGCTTTTCGCCTTGGCTCGATGCGGACGGTGTGCATCGGGTGCTGGATCTGTGTTGCGGCAGTGGCTGCATAGGGATTGCCTGCGCGCATGCACTACCGGATGCCATGGTCGATCTGGTGGATTGCGATGCGAGCGCACTGGACGTGGCGCGGATCAATGTCGAGCGTCACGGCTTGCAGGACCGGGTGCATGTGGTGGAGAGCGATCTCTACACGCAGTTGGCGGGGCAGGCCTACGACCTGATCCTGTGCAACCCGCCGTATGTGAATGCGGACGATTACGCGGCACTCCCGCCCGAATACCGGTATGAACCCGAAATCGGGCTGGTGAGTGGCACGGATGGGTTGCAGCATCCGTTGGCGGTACTCACCGGCGCGGCGGAGCATCTGACGCCACATGGCGTGCTGGTGCTTGAAGTGGGGGCCTCCCAGTCGGCACTGGAACAGGCGCTGCCGCGCCTGGATGCGACTTGGATCGAATTCGAGCGCGGTGGTGAAGGCGTGGCGCTGATGACCCGTTCGGCGTTACTCGAACAGGCCGAACTGGAGCGTGCGTCGTGAGCGGCAATAGTTTCGGTCAAGCCTTTCGGATCACGAGTTTCGGCGAAAGCCACGGTCCGGCCATCGGTGTCGTGATCGACGGCTGCCCGCCGGGTCTGGCTGTGGACTCGGCCGTGATCGAGGCGGCACTGGTGCGCCGGGCTACGGGCCGTTCGCGCTTCGTGTCGCAACGCCGTGAGGCGGATCGCGTGGAAGTGCTCTCTGGTGTATTCGAAGGCCGCACCACGGGCACGCCGCTGGCCTTGCTGGTGCGCAACGAAGATGCGCGGAGCAAGGATTACGAGGCGTTACGCGACAGCTTTCGTCCCGGGCATGCGGACCTGACCTACCAGGTGAAGTACGGCCATCGCGACTGGTCGGGCGGCGGTCGGGCTTCGGCACGCGAGACCGTGGCCCGGGTCGCGGCGGGCGCCGTGGCGCGGGCGTGGCTGGCCGGCAAGGGCGTGACGGTGCAGGGCTGGCTGGCTGGCGTTGGTGATCTGCGTTTCGCAGCGGACACTCTGGACACAGTCGAATCCAATCCCTATTTCTGCCCCGACCCGGAGCGGGTGCCGGAGTTGGAAGCGGTGCTGAATAGCGTCTGGAAAGCGCAGGAGTCGCTCGGCGCGCGGGTGGATGTGCCTGCCCGCGGTGTAC
>JBOHZI010000376.1:0-1539 GCA_050738295.1 Gammaproteobacteria bacterium | reverse complement strand
GCATTGCCTGTATCTCACAGGCCACCGAGGCGGACGTACGCCATTGGTTGGACGCATTGAGTATCGAACGCGATACGCCGCTGGCCTTGGGCCATTTTCATTTGGGTTCCGAAACCAGGCCGGATGATGACGCTTCCGGGGTGACACAGGATCAGCAAACCACCATCGACCGTTTGCACGACAAACCGTCGTTCCTGATGGTCGGCACGCTCGAACCCCGCAAGGGTCACGCGCAGACACTGGAAGCTTTCAATCAGTTGTGGACGCGCGGCAATGATGTCGCACTGGTAATCGTTGGCTTGCCCGGCTGGATGACCGAGGTCGTGCAGCGCCGCATTCGCCATCATGACGAACTCGGCAAGCGCCTGTTCTGGTTCGCCGATGCGAGCGACGCCTTGCTGGAACAGCTGTACGCGCAGTGCTCCGTTTTGCTGGCGCCCTCCCAAGGCGAGGGTTTTGGCTTGCCGTTGATCGAGGCTGCGCGGCACGGTCTGCCGATCCTGTGTCGTGACCTGCCGGTATTTCACGAAGTCGCCGGCGAGTTCGCCCGATACTTTTCCGGGAACGACGCCACCTCGTTGGCACAGGCAGTCGAGAGTTGGCTCGATGCGCAACGGCAAGGCCAGGTGCCGCCCACGGCGGCGATGCCGCGCCTGACATGGGCCGAGTCCGCGCAACAGTTGCTTGGCTTGATTCTGGATGATCAGGCGGATGCCATTTTGACGAGCAATCGACGAGAGTCGGAACAGACATGAAAACCGCGCTTATTACGGGAATTACCGGCCAGGACGGCGCCTACCTGACGCGGCTTTTGCTGGACAAAGGCTACAAGGTGTACGGCGCATACCGGCGCACCAGTTCCGTCAATTTCTGGCGGATGCAGGAACTTGGCATCGCCGCGCACCCGAATCTGGAACTGGTCGAATACGACTTGACCGACCCGGGTTGCAGCCTGCGCCTGATCCAGAAGATCCAGCCGGACGAGATCTACAATCTCGCCGCGCAGAGTTTTGTCGGTGTGTCGTTCGAGCAGCCGATCACCACGGCGGAGATCACCGGCCTGGGCGCACTGCACCTGCTCGAAGCGATTCGCACGGTGAAGCCCGACACGCGCTTTTACCAGGCGTCGACGTCGGAAATGTTCGGCAAGGTCCAGGCCGTTCCACAGAACGAACACACCATGTTCTGGCCGCGCAGCCCATACGGCGTGGCCAAGCTGTTTGCGCACTGGACCACGGTGAACTACCGCGAATCATTCGGCATCTTCGGTGCCAGCGGCATCCTGTTCAACCACGAGTCGCCGCTGCGCGGGCGCGAATTCGTGACCCGCAAGATCACCGACGCAGTCGCGCGGATCAAGCTGGGCCAACAGGAGGTGCTGGAACTCGGCAACCTCGACGCCAAGCGCGACTGGGGTTTCGCGGCGGAGTACGTCGAAGGCATGTGGCGGATGCTGCAGGCCGATCGGCCCGACACTTACGTGTTGGCGACCGGACGCACCGAAACCGTGCGCGATTTTGCGGCGCTGGCGTTCAAGGC
>JBOHZI010000375.1:0-1608 GCA_050738295.1 Gammaproteobacteria bacterium | reverse complement strand
GTACTGCGTGGTGAACTGGCCGGCGTTGTCGCCGACGTACTGCAGCATCGCGCGCAAGTCCTTCATGTCGAGCAGCAGCAGCCCGTTGTCGTCGGCGATTTTGAACACCAGGTTGAGCACGCCGTCCTGGGTGTCGTTCAGATTGAGCATGCGTCCCAGCAGCAGTGGTCCCATGTCGGACACGGTGGCGCGTACCGGATGTCCGGCGGTGCCGAACACGTCCCAGAAGGTGACCGGTGCCGCGCTAAATTTGAAATCCCCGAGCTTCAGTGATTCGATGCGTTCCTTGAGCTTCGGCTTCATCTCGCCGGCTGCGCCGATGCCGGACAAGTCGCCTTTGACGTCGGCCATGAACACCGGCACGCCGATCGCTGAAAAGCGCTGCGCGATGGTTTGCAGCGTGACGGTCTTGCCGGTGCCGGTGGCGCCGGCGATCAGGCCGGTTGGCGAGCGCCGGCAGCAGGAACAGTTCGGTAGCGGCCGTTTTGGCAACCAAAAGTGGTTCAGACATGGGATTCTCATGAGGCTGCTATGATAAAATTCCATTATATCAATCCTTAATCCAACCCCTTCTTTCAACGCCGCAAGGCAGGCTTTCGAGGTTGCAGCATGGCAGGTCACAGCAAGTGGGCGAACATACAGCATCGCAAGGGACGGCAGGACGCCAAGCGCGGCCGCATTTTTACTCGTCTGATCAAGGAAATCACCGTTGCCGCGCGCATGGGCGGCGGCGACCCGGATGCGAATCCGCGGCTGCGGCTGGCGGTCGACAAGGCCTACGAACACAACATGCCGAAAGACAACGTCGAACGCGCGATCAAGCGCGGCACCGGCGATCTGGAGGGCGTCAACTATGAAGAAGTGCGTTACGAGGGTTATGGCGTCAACGGCGCGGCGGTGATGGTCAACTGCCTGACCGACAACAAGACGCGCACAGTGGCCGACGTGCGTCACGCATTCACCAAGCACGGCGGCAATCTCGGCACCGATGGCTCGGTTGCGTTCCTGTTCCGGCATTGCGGCCAGCTGGTGTTCGCGCCGGGAACGGACGAAGACAAACTGATGGAAGCGGCACTCGACGCGGGCGCGGAAGATGTCATCAGCAACGATGACGGCAGCTTCGAAGTGACGACCGGTCCCCAGGACTTTGCCGCGGTGAAAACCGCACTGGAAAAAGCCGGCTTCAAGGCGGAGTTCGCCGAAGTCACAATGAAGGCGGACAACGAAACGGTAATGACGGACGACGATGCGGCAAAAATGCAGAAGCTGCTGGATGCGCTGGAGAACATCGACGACGTGCAGGACGTTTATACGACGGCGGTGCTGGAGCAGGCATGACGGCCTGAGGCATGGGTTTTTCCCCTCCTCGAATGAGGAGGGGTGGCGGCGCAGCCGACGGGGTGGTGGGCGGTGTCTGGAATAACTGACCATCGTTCTGCTGACTCGAAGAGGCAACCACCCCTGCCGCTGCGCTCCCTGCGACCACGAAAGGAGCGAGCAGGTGCCCGCGCAGCGGGTGCGACCCTGGAGCGGGATGCGGGCGCCTCAAGGCGCGGTCGCCTGCATCCTCTGCGCTGGCCGATCCCCTTCGGGGCCCCTCGGCCGACG
>JBOHZI010000374.1:0-1641 GCA_050738295.1 Gammaproteobacteria bacterium | reverse complement strand
AGCTATCGCGTCGGCAGGCTCGATGGCTCGTCGCGGACAATCAGGAGCTGTTCACGGGAATTGTTCGATCGGAGCTGACGCAAGAAGACGTCGTTGCGCTGGGGTATCGCAAAGCGCAGTTGCGGCAGTTCGAGACGTTGCTGAACGATAATGACGCGTTTGATGGTGCGATGCGTGCTCAGACCAAGCGAGGCCCGGAGGCTATATGGCAGGCCTTTTTCGAGGCGAATCCGTGGATCTTTGGTTACGGCTTGTCGCAGTTGTATCTCAGCGGCTTCGACGCAGGCAAGCTTGAGCGCGCCGTGCGCGGGCACGATGTTCTCCACTCAGGGAAAGTTGTCGACGGACTACTTCGGACGCGAGGACTTATCAGCACGCTGTGCTTCGCCGAGATCAAAACACACCGCACTCGGCTGCTGGGTGACGAGTACCGCACTGGGTGCTGGGCGCCATCTAGCGAACTCGCTGGCGCCATCACGCAAGTGCAGGGAACGGTCGCCGCCGCAATCGAAAGCCTGGGCGCTCGGATGCGACCGAAAGATAAACACGGCACGCCCTTGGATTACGAGGTGTTCAATATCCGGCCGAAAGCGTTCATCGTCATCGGGCACCTGCGCGAACTGGTCACGGCAAACGGCGTCCACGAGGATAAACTGCGCTCGTTTGAGCAGTTCCGGAATGGTATCCAAGGGGTTGAAATCCTTACATTCGACGAGCTCTTCGAACGCAGTCGGTTCATAGTTGACTCGACTGGCTGACGGGAGCGTGCAGGGATGCGTTTGCTTGGGTGGTGACCGCTGAGGCGGTGCCGGGCGGGGAGGATTGCCTTCTCCTTGTAACGTTGATGTATAGTGACTACATGTGATCACCTGAGGTTACCCGTGAGCCAAGAAAATGCCACAGCCCCCATGACCGTCCGCACACCGAGGACGACGGTGGATGCCATCGACGCGCTGGCTGGCGCCATGGATCGCTCGCGCAACTACATCGTCAATCAGGCCATCCAGCAGTATCTGGATGCCAATGCCTGGCAGGTCGAGCGCATCAAGGAAGGCCTTGCAGACATGCGCGCCGGCCGGGTGTACCCGGCGGATGAGGTGTTTGCGGAGATTGAGTCCGAGCACGGCTGGAAGCGTTGATGCGAATCGCGTTCGCGGCGGCGGCGAGGCGCGATCTCAAAGGCATTGTCAATTACATCGCCCAGGACAACGCTGCTGCGGCCGTGAAAGTGGCTGATGCAATCCGCGCGGCTGTCGCGCGATTGGCGGATTTCCCGGAGATGGGGCATGTGGGCCGATTACCGGACACCCGTGAGCTTGTCGTCGCAAGCCTGCCCTATGTGATCGTGTATCACGTGGCGAGAGACGCGTTGACTATCATCGCGGTGTTCCACGGCGCCCGCGATCTGGCCAGCGCATTACCGGAGCGTGGCAAACATTTGAAGGCCTGAACCGCAGCACGTTTTGACAATTGAACAGGGGCGTAGCGCATGAAGATTTCCACCGTCCTCGACCATATCGACAGCGGCTACATGGCGTTGCCGGAGTTCCAGCGCGGGTACGTCTGGAACCGCGACCAGGTTCGGGGGTTGTTCGATTCGCTGTATCGCCGCCACCCGGTTGGCGGCTTGCTGGTATGGGC
>JBOHZI010000373.1:0-1655 GCA_050738295.1 Gammaproteobacteria bacterium | reverse complement strand
CATCACCGGCACCATAGGTACACGTTCGTTTACGCGGCCACGGGGCTGGGAGCTGACGGCGTTCGTGCTCGGCAAGCTGACGTTCTTCACACTCGCGTTTGGATTGCCGCTCGCCTTCCATTCGACCGGAACAGTCGTGCTTTTCTACACCATCACTGCGGCCGTCGCCGGTGTGCTGCTGGCGCTGGTGTTCCAGATGGCGCACCTGCAGGGAGATGCGGCCTTCCCGGTGCCGCATGAGGGCAGCATGCAGATCGACAAGCCCTGGGCGATCCACCAGGTGGAGACCACGGTGGATTTCGCCCGCGGCAATCGTGTACTCGGCTGGCTGATCGGCGGCATGAACTTTCAGGTGGAGCACCATCTGTTCCCGCGCATTTGCCACGTGCACTATCCCGCGGTCTCGCGCGTGGTGGAGCGCACGTGCCGCGAGTTCGGCATTACCTACCACGAGCATCCCACGTTCGCTGCCGCCCTTGCCTCGCACTATCGCTGGCTGCGACATCTGGGAGAGCCGATCATCGCGACACCGGCGGCGGTGGTTCGGGTGACCGAATGCGAAGCACCTGCGTGTTGAATGGCCACCGCTCAACGAACTGACTAGGTGCGCCATTCCAGTCGGCGATCGCCGCCGGGCATCCCTACAACAGTGACAATGGGCCGACTGCCAAGTGGTCAATGTCGGATTACACCCGAATGCCTGATACGACCAAGGTGAACTGAGTGCCGGAGCCGACCCACTGCGGTCATACGGCCTTCCAGCAAGCTGCCGTTGGCTGTGGCGAAAGCGGACGGTCGGGGCAAACAACGCGTGGGGTATCGCAGCACCTGAATTCCGGCACGCGCTCGTTTAGACTCGCGTCCATCGGAGGCCGGTCGATTGCCGGCGGGGACTTGCGTCATCGTGGCGGATCGTCGGTCCTTCCTGTCGGAACTAAAGCGTCGCAACGTGCTACGCGCCGCCGTGCTTTACATCGGCGCCGTCTGGGCACTGTCGCAGGGCATCTCTCAACTGAGCGGCCCGCTCGGGCTGGCCAATTGGGTGACCGTTTGGTTCCTGTTTGCAGCGGCGATCGCCTTCCCGTTCTGGATCGTAATCGCGTGGTTCTACGAGTTCACGCCGCACGGTATCCAGCCTGAATCGGCGGTTGCTGAGGATGCGCCCAGCCGGCACTCCAACGCGCGGTGGCTCGATTTCGCGATCTTTGGCGTGATGGCGATCGCCATTGTGCTGTTGGCTTCCGGCTACCTCGTGCGTCGCAACGCACCGACCCATGCCACCGCAATCACTTCGATCACCACCAAGTCCATCGCGGTGCTGCCGTTCGAAAACCTGTCCGCCGACAAGAACAACGTCTACTTCGCCGACGGCATGCAGGATCTGATTCTGACAAAGCTCGCCGACATCGGTGATCTGAAAGTCATCTCGCGCACTTCGACCGAAAGCTACGGCAGCCACCCGGAAAATCTCAAACAGATTGGCCAAGAACTCGGCGTCGCGACGATCCTGGAAGGCAGTGTGCAGAAGGCCGGCAATCAGGTCTTGATCAACGTGCAGTTGATCGACGCGAAAACCGACAGCCACATCTGGGCGCAGAGCTATACCCGCACGCTCACCAACGTATTCGGGGTCGAGGGCGACGTGGCCGAACAGG
>JBOHZI010000372.1:0-1666 GCA_050738295.1 Gammaproteobacteria bacterium | reverse complement strand
GCCCCAGGGTGCGACGGTTGTTACCAAAAACGACTTCTTCACCTATATTAAGGCCGACAAGAATAGCAAGCCGCACCGTGCGGCGATCCAGGTGTGGAACGTGCAGTTCAACGGCTGGGACGTCACCATCGGCACCGGCGGAACCTACATGTTCCCCGACAAGACCGGCACGCAGAAGAAGGAGACCAACAACTTTCATAAGAAGCATCTGGTGACGCTGAACGCCGGAGGCACCAACACGACGCTCGATACGAAAGCCACTGCGCTATGGAAAAATCGAATCACCGAATGGGATGCCGGGAAACAGGCACGAAACGTGGTTCGGACGCAGGTGATGAACTCCTTCAAGGTTCATGACAAAACGGGCGCCAGTGCCAACGCCGCGACTTGGTATGGCGACGCGGGCTATGGCCCGAAACTGACGGTCGATACGTTGACCGTCATCGACTGCTCGCAGTTCGGATCATGGGCTGACCTGGCGGCCGATTTCGCCGCGGCGTTCAAGCCGGCGATGGATGGAACCGCGCCAAAGGTCGACGAGTTCAAGACCGGCAACACGTGGCATCCCTTCGTCACGTTCGGCGTCGATTGCGTTTACGAAATCAAGAACAGCATCCTGCAGGCGATGCCGGTCTACAACCGCTGTCAGATCGCCGCGCACCTGCTCAAGGTCGCGCCCAACAGGCTGGAAGTACAAGTCTATCACATGGCGAACGCAACCAGCTGACCGGCCGACCGAGGGAAGCCGCATGAGAGAAGGCGGCAGGGGGGTGGCAACCTCGGCCACAGGCGGCCGGCAGGATACCCACAGGGGCTGTGTTGCCGTCCAGACGTTTCAGCGCTGCCGCCTTCCCGGGTGCGTCAGGCTCGCATCGCCCTGGAACGGCGTCAGGTCGGGATGACGGGCGCGCATTTCGTCGCCCTGCTCGAACCAGTGGATCGAGCCATGCAGCTTGTAAAAATGCAGGAACTTGTCGAAGCGGCGGACGCGGCCTTCGGCGACCTCACCTGGGTAGTAGATGTCAAGCCCATAGCCGGACGGGTCGAAGCGGGTGGCCGCTCTGCCGGTGCAGCCGTCGAAATACTGGACACCGAGCAGCTCCAGTGCCTGCTCGAACAACGTATCGTAGTTCAACGTGAACAGATGGGTGCGGCCCAGGTTGCTGTCGCGCGCGACGAGCTTGGAGAGGAACGCCGGTTGCGGCGCGATTTGGGTTGGAGGCGTCGCGTGCCCGCTGTCCGGCAGCGACAGCGCACACTCGGCGAAGATCGCCATGCGAAGCCGGTCGACGAACCACTGAACGTCGTCGAGACTGCCTTGGGGCACGCCTCGCCAGATGGCGCCGGAAAACGGTGCGCCTTCAGACCGTCCTATGACCAGCGCATTGGCTATGAACGACAGCCGGGACAACCCCCGCAGCGGGGGCCAAAATGCACGCCAATAGGGGGTCAATTTTGCGCGCCGATTGACACCGGGAGTTGATTCGTGGTCCAAGCCGACGCGGCCGTTCGGTGTGGGCAATCCGACTGCCCAGCGGTTGCAAGCGGCGGGAGAAACGCGATCATGCGTGAAGTGCGGATGTCTCGCTTGCGGTTTACCGTAGTGCTGGGCGGAGCTTTGCTCGGGGGGATGGCGGCAGCCGGTACGGCCTTTGCGGTACAAGGC
>JBOHZI010000371.1:0-1749 GCA_050738295.1 Gammaproteobacteria bacterium | reverse complement strand
CCGATCAAGGTGGAAATTGCTTTCATCAGGAAACCTCGCTCGTTTGCCGATACTCAACAGCGCTGTCGCAGCTTTGGTTCCCATCTTTTTTCGCTCGCCACGCCCGGAGCAGCGGGCGGGAACGCCGTCAACAGCGAGTCTGCCGAATGCGCTTGCTTCAAGAACCCTGATTTTGGGATGAATTTCCACTATCCCACCAATCCACGTCAGGCGGATTGGGCGTTGCAGGTCATCCTGGCGGTGTGAACCAGTACCAGTGGCTCCGAAGCGTCAACTTGGCCCCCGCGGTACGGTCGCCCAGGATATCTTCGACATAGACCCGGCAGATCCCGACCATGAGGACGGCGATCAGAGGTGTCGCGATGAGCACTCCGAGGATTCCGACGAGCGCCGTCAGCACGACCATGGCCAAAAGCGTCAGGGCCGGGGGCATGTGCACCGTGCGGCGTTGTACAAACGGCGCCACCAGGTAGCCTTCGATACCGTGGCAGACCAGGAACAGCCCGACGATCCACAACGTTTCGTTCAGGCTGACAGTGAGCCCCACCATCGCCCCGAGCACGCCGGCGACGATGGTTCCGAAATAGGGCACAAAGGTGAACAGGCCGGCCAGTATGCCGAGGGCCAGCGCCAGCGGGGCGTTCAGGATCCACAACCCGATGCCCGCCAGCACACCGACAACGATCATGTCGATGAACTGGCCGAGCAGCCAGCCTTGCATGGTTTTTCCCAATTCCAGCAAGATCTGCCGCGCCCGCGCCTGATACCAGAGCGGCGTGAGATGCACGACGCCGGCAACGTAGGTTCCCGGCGCCACCGCCAGATACACCGCCGTCGCCACAATCACGAAGAGCGCGGCAACCAGGTTCAACGTCGAGGTTGCGAACAATCTGACGACGTGCGGCAGTACGCTGCTAGTCGAGCCTCCCCCGCCGGTGGTGAGGCCCAATCGGCCGAGCAGGCCTTGCGTCGAACTGAGCCGATGGGAGAGCTGAGTCCATAGCTGCTGCGCCTCATTGGCGAAGCGAGGTCCGATCCACCAGGCGAGTCCGACAATGACCACCACAAGCAGCAGGAACGTCAGCAGCACAGCGACGGTGACATTCAGATGAGCATACCTCGCCAGCTCCTTGCCGAGCCCGCGTAACAGCACGCCGAGCAGCACGGCCAGAAAGATCACGAGGACGGCATCCGCCAGGACCCAAAGCAGAACCGCGACGCCGGCCAAGATCGCGGTCGCGCGGAGGATATGCGCGATTCTGCTTAAGGGATCGCGCTCCGGTGCCGCTCCGCTAGCTCGCGAGCTCGCAGCCGGGCTTTGCGCCGGGCCGCCCGGCACCGGATCCGGGGTGTCAGGCACGGGAGCACCCGCGCGCCAGCCGCGTGCCGTTACTGCTACCCCGCCCCGATCCGCGAGATCGTGACGAGATGGTCATGCGCCGAACGGAGGTCCAGTGCATCGCCGGATCGGCTCGGCCAGGAATGTCCATCTGCATGAAGTAGTTGTGAATTGGCGCGCAAACAACGGATGACCAGGACTCCGAGCATCATTGCGTCAGGTTGCGATCACTCGTGCGCCGACTGTGACACTTGTTGCGCATCGAGGGCATCGATGGTTGGCACTAGGCTCCAAACCCAATTAACCATTGACACGACTCGGCGTGGTTCGATTCGAATCTCCCCGGTAGTGGGAGCGATGCGATGGCAGATCTTTTCTGGCTGACGGACGAGCAATGGGATGCACTGGAA
>JBOHZI010000370.1:0-1761 GCA_050738295.1 Gammaproteobacteria bacterium | reverse complement strand
GGGAATACGTGGAACGCACCAATGCGCGCGGAGTGGCAGTGATTGTGGCTGTTACGCCGACCGACGAATTATTGCTGGTTGAGCAATACCGCTTGCCGGTGGCACGCCCGGTGATCGAGTTGCCGGCCGGGCTGGTGGGCGATCTCGGACCTGATGAGCCTCTAGTGGAAGCGGCGCGACGCGAGCTGATCGAGGAAACGGGCTATCGGGCGGAGCGCATGGAAGTCCTGGCCGAGGGGCCGACCACCGCCGGGCTGAGCAACGAAATTACTACCTTTTGCGCAGCGCACGATCTGACTCGCGTCGGTCCCGGCGGCGGCGATGCGAGTGAGAACATTACCGTGCATCCAGTGCCGCTGTCCGGCTTGCACGACTGGTTGCGGGCGCAGTCCGAGCGCGTCGCGATTGACCCCAAACTCTACGCAGGCCTGTGGCTCGCCGGCATCAACGCGGCTTGAAGCTGCTGGCGCTTTCCTGGCCCGGCACCACGATTGAAGAAGCTTGCTCGCGGCGCATTTCACGTAGCTCCTCCATGGTGTGTTCCAGCGCGTTCTGCGCGGCCTCGGGGAAGTGTTCCAGCGCCTCTGACAGGGTCTCGGCCTCGATTTCGAAGCTGAGCGGCAAGGTGCCGGCCGGCGTCATCAGGCTGGTTGAACCTTCCCACACCACCGGGCGCGCCGGATCCTCGGAACCGTCGGCATGTACGGGGTAGAGCTTGCGCAGCGTGCCCATACGCCGGTCGGTAAAAGTTTCTTCCCGGTACAGGCGCCCGCTGTCGAGGCGAATATCGGGCATTTGGGGTTCGTCGGCCATGGTCGAATCGTCGTCGGCGTTAATTGCCGTTCAGAATAACAGTTACGCTAAAGTCATCACCCATGGACTCGACTTCGCCCACCACAGGTTACGCTCTGGCGCACGATGCTCTGATCCCCAACACCTTGCGGGTGTCCGCACGCGCGCGGCTGTTGGCCCGGATCAAGGATGCAGGGGCCGTGCCGCGGCTGTTGGCCGAGACGGCGGGCGAGCGCCTGTTCGTACTGGGCGGTGGCAGCAATGTGCTGTTCACGCAGGATTTCGAGGGTGCCGTGCTGCAATTGGTCAACCGCGGTATCGAGGACCGCGGCGACGGGCGTGTGCGGGTTGCGGCGGGCGAGCGCTGGGACGGTTTCGTGCGCTGGTCTCTGGCGGCGGGCTATGCGGGGCTGGAAAACCTGATTCTGATTCCCGGCACCGTGGGTGCCGCGCCGATCCAGAACATCGGCGCCTACGGCGTGGAATTGGCAGAGTTTGTAGGCAGTGTTACGGCATGGGATCGGACGCGGGATCGCTTCGTCGAGCTGAGCGCTGCGGATTGCGTCTTCGGCTACCGCGACTCGGTGTTCAAACACGAGCCCGAACGCTACATCGTGACCGCGGTCGATTTTGTCCTGCCGCGTACCCACTCTCTCGTGCTGGATTATCGTGGTGTTCACGAGGAACTGGCGGCGATGGGTGTGGCCTCGCCCACGCCTGCCGATGTGAGCCGCGCGGTGGAACGGCTGCGGTTGCGTAAGCTACCGAACCCGGCAGAGATCGGCAACGCCGGTAGCTTTTTCAAGAATCCGCTTGTTTCAGCAGCAACTGCCGAGGTGTTGCATCGGCGCTATCCCGAACTGCCGGTGTATCCGGCGGAGCCAGCTCGGGCCAAGCTCTCCGCTGCCTGGCTGATCGAACGCTGCGGCCTTAAGGGCTACCGCGAAGGCGATGCGGGCATGTCCGACC
>JBOHZI010000369.1:0-1777 GCA_050738295.1 Gammaproteobacteria bacterium | reverse complement strand
GCCATAGGCAAGGCAATCCAGAACCGCCCGCGACGTCTCACCCCTCGACCGCGACCGCAACTGCACCGCCACATTCGCCACGGCCAGGTACTCCTCGTAGGCTCGATCATCCACAAACCCCGTAATGTGAATTCGATCTTGCAAGCCCGGCGTGGCAACCAGTTTGAGCAGTTCCTCTCCGTAGGTTCCTCCGTTCAACTCGCCCACAAAGACCAGATGGATTTCACGTTCGGCCAACAAGCGGCTATCCAGCAACGCCCGTACCAGCCGATCGCTGAGTTTGGTATCCGCAACGAATCCAAAAGAACACACGAGCCAGTCACCCTGTTGAAACCCCAGGCGTTCGCGGATTGCGGCGCGCGTGGCGCCGGCCACCTTTGGTGGAAGCCTTCTGAGCTGAGGCACCGCACGCACCGGCCTGTTCAGCGCTGCCAAGCCGTATTTGTCAAGCAGCGCGCGGATCCCGGGCGAATGGGCGATCACGCCGATGCTGCGTTCCAGCACGCGACGATTGCACGGATAGCGCTGGCGGCAAACATCGTCGCCATCCGGTCCCATCAAGTCCGTCAGGGCGGCTGCGCCGTGGCCGTAGGCAAGCTCTTCGGCGAAGACGCCGGGGCGACCTCCATGGCGATCCATGTACCAGAACACCGAGCTCAGGAAAAAATCGTGCAGAACCACGATGCCCGGGTACCTGGCCAGCAGCTCGAACATGTGGCTGTGGAAGGGCGAGTTGCCTATCTGATAAACGATCCCGTCGTACTCCGCTGCCCTCGCCTCGAACTGCTGCCACGGCCGAGTCGAAAAGCCAGCCGCGATTTCAGCATCATCGACAACTGCTGCGGTCGTGTAGACGTCGATTGCGAAATGGCGTGCGAGGCACGGCAGCAAGTCCGCGCTGTAGCTTGCGATACCCGTGCGCTCGGGCGGCAGTGGCGTGAACATCGCCAGCCGCGGCCTTGGCTTCACCGGCACCCAACGTGTCGAACGTTTGCGCTGCACCGCTGCTGCGATCGCGTCCAGGGCCTGCCGCGCACTGCGGTCCCAACTGAAATCACCGGCGCGCTGCCTGCCCTGCTCGCGCAGCCTTGAGCGGAAATCCTGATCGGTCAGTGCCCGCAGCATGCACTGCGCAATGGCGGAGGGGTCGCGGGCGTCGAAGCGCGCATCCGACTCCTCGATCAATTCCCGGATCGAGGAATTGTCACCACCAATGACCGGTGCGCCACACGCCATCGCCTCGAGAACCGGCAGTCCGAAGCCCTCGTACAGCGACGGAAAAACGAACAACTCACAGCAGTTGAGCAGGATTACCAACTCAGGGTCGCTCACGTAGCCGGTGATGACCACCTCGTCATCCGTGAGGCCATACCGAGGCAGCCACTCCTCCCGCACGCGCTTCGTGTCCACCTGATTGAGCACCAGTTGATGCTTTTCCCGGACTGTCGGCGGCAGCCGGGCGAACGCATCCAGCATCCGCGTGACGTTCTCGCGAAAACCGCCGTTCCCGGTGTAGAGGATGTACTTGCGAGTGATGCCCCACTCCTGCAGGCGCTCACGATGGGCGTCGCGCGACGCTACCAGCGGGCGAAAGATCGCGTCGGCGGCCACATGGATGTTCACCACACGATCGGCAGGAAAGCCCAATCTGGCGATGACGTCCTGCCGGGTTGCCTCGGAAATGGCGAGCAGAAGATCGCAGTTCTTGACGGCTGAAAGCTTCCGAAAGTACCAGGCTTGCTTGCTCGCGCTATCCAGATAATGGTCCGGGTACACC
>JBOHZI010000368.1:0-1860 GCA_050738295.1 Gammaproteobacteria bacterium | reverse complement strand
GTGAATACACTGTTCGTTCTGGACGAACCCTCCATCGGCCTGCACCCGCGCGACATCGGCCGCGTGATCGGCGTGCTCGAACATTTGCGCGATGCCGGCAACACGCTCCTCGTGGTGGAGCACGACCCACAAATCATGCTCGCCGCCGACCGCCTGCTTGATCTCGGTCCCGCCGCCGGCGAACACGGCGGTGAAGTACAGTACTTCGGGCCGGCCAAGGGCATCGCACGCAGCGCCCGTTCGCCTACTGGCGCCTGGCTGAATGGCAAGCACCGCATCGAAAGCCCGGCGATCAGTCCGCCGGATAGCGACACGTCCTGGTTGCGGGTCGAAGGCGTTAGCGCACACAATCTCAAAAACATCGATATCGCCCTGCCACTCGACCGCCTGGTGTGCCTGACCGGCGTATCCGGCAGCGGCAAATCCACGCTGATGGAAGAGGTACTGTATCGCGCTCTGCTCCGCGCACGCGGCAAACCCACCGAAACGCCGGGCGCCCACCGTGCACTCAGCGGGCACGAACCCATCGACGATGTGGTGCTGGTGAACCAGTCTCCCATCGGGCGCACCACCCGTTCCAATCCGGCGAGCTATGTCGGCGCGTTCAACGCGATCCGCAAATGCTTTGTCACCACCCCGATTGCACGCGAACGTAAGTACACCATCGGCACCTTCAGCTTCAATGCCGGCAAGGGCCGCTGTCCGGCCTGCGGCGGCAACGGCTTCGAACACATCGAAATGCAGTTCCTCTCCGACGTGTATCTGCGCTGCCCCGAGTGCGACGGCAAGCGTTACCGCGACGAGGTGTTGGAAGTACGCATCGAGCGTGGCGGACGGCATGTGAACATCGCCGACGTGCTCGCCATGACCGTGGACGAAGGCGCCAAGTTTTTCCATGACGATGCAGAGGTGCTGCGCGGACTCGCCCCGCTCGCTGCAGTCGGTCTCGGCTACATCACGCTCGGCCAGCCGGTACCGACGCTGTCCGGTGGCGAATCGCAACGACTCAAACTCGCCGGGCGTCTCGCTGGCGCCGACGACGGCAAGCGGCTGCTGTTTCTGCTCGACGAACCCACAACCGGGCTGCACTTCGGCGACATCGCCGTGCTGCTGGGGGCCCTGCGCGAACTGGTCGCGCGCGGGCATTCTCTGATCGTGATCGAACATAATCTGGACGTGATCCGTGCCGCCGACTGGGTGATCGACCTCGGCCCCGAAGGCGGTGATGCGGGCGGTCAACTCGTGGCAGAAAACACGCCCGGCAAATTGGCAAAGATCAAAACCAGCCACACCGGCCGCGCATTGGCCGAATACGAGCGAGCGCTGAACAAGCCCAATGGGCTGCTGAGCCTTGCCCCGCCGCCCCGTGCCCAAGCTCGCGGCAACGGGCAGACGGCGAACGCCATCACCATTACCAACGCACGCGAACATAATTTACGCGGCGTGAGCGTAAGCATCCCGCGCGAACGCTTCACGGTGGTGACAGGCGTGTCGGGCAGTGGCAAATCCACGCTCGCTTTCGACATTCTCTTTGCCGAAGGTCAGCGCCGTTACCTCGAATCGCTGAACGCCTATGCACGCAGTATCGTCGCGCCCGCTTCACGGCCCGAAGTCGATGCCATCCACGGCATTCCGCCGACCGTCGCCATCGAACAGCGCACCAGCCGAGGAGGTCACAAAAGCACCGTCGGCACACTGACCGAGATTCACCACTTCCTGCGCTTGTTGTATGTGCGTCTCGGCATTCAACATTGTCCGGACTGTGGCGAGGCGATCGAACCGCAATCGGAAGAAACCATCCGCGCGAGCCTCATGAAGCGTTTTCGCGGCAAGCGCATCCGCCTGTTCGCCCCTCTGGTC
>JBOHZI010000367.1:0-1876 GCA_050738295.1 Gammaproteobacteria bacterium | reverse complement strand
GGTCGATTTCGACACCTACGCGGTGCAGCTCGATGCCACCGCGATCAACGTCAGCACGCAATTCCACGGCTCCGGTACCGATGCAATCGGGCAGCCCTTGTCGGGAGGCGATGGCGGCAACGGCGGCGGCGTTCATGGCATCCCGGCGATCAGTTTCATCGCGCCGATCGCGCAGAACTGGCGGCTCGGCTTCGGCATCAATGCGCCTTTCGGCTTGGAGACCGAATACAACGCCGGTTGGATGGGCCGCTACCAAGCATTGAAAACCAGCGTGAAGTCGATGGACTTCACGGGCTCGGTGGCGTGGGCGATCAATCCCCAGTTCTCGCTGGGCTTTTCGGTGATCGCGCAGAAAACCACCATCGACCTCGGCAATGCCATCAACTTCGGTGCGGTGATGGCGGCGCCTCCGTTCAACCTCGCGCCCACTTTCCTGCCGCAATCGGCGGACGGTGCGGTTCGCATCCGCGGCGACAATTGGAAGTGGAGCTGGGCGATCGGCGCGGAGTGGAAGCCGACCACGCAGGACACTCTTGCACTCGCCTACCACGCCAAGATCAACCACGGCTTCACCGGCCAGACCTATTTCACGGTGCCCTCGAGCGTGCAGTTCGTGCTCTCGCAACCGGGTGTTCCCCCGCTGTTCCAGAACACCACGGGCAGCGGCCAGCTCGCGACCCCGGCGACCGCGTCGTTGAGCTACTGGCACAAGACGCTCGGACCGGTATCGTTCGGCGCCGAATTGTCGTGGACCGGCTGGAGTTCGTTCAGTCGCCTCGCCATTGATTTCGCCAATCCCTACCAGCCGGACATCGACCAGTACTACGGCTGGAAGAACACCTGGTTCGGTTCGGTCGGCATGGATTACAAGTTGAGCGACACCTGGACGTTGCGTGGCGGCCTGGCGTTCGACCAGACACCGACCCAGGACTTCTCGCGTGATCCCCGCATCCCGGACGCCGCGCGCAAGTGGATCTCTGTGGGCGCGGGCTATTCGCCGTCGTCCAACATGACGCTCAACATCGGCTACACGCACCTGTTCGTCGATGACGGCGACGTCAACGACATCAGTGCCACCGGAGATCATCTGGTCGGCAGCTTCGACAATTCCGGCGACCTGTTCGGAATTTCGATGCAGTACAAGTTCTGACATCGCCTGTCCTGCTGCATGGGCACACAGACCCCGCCATCACGGCGGTGCTTTTGTCGGCGCCGGGTCAGTGTCCGTGGTGTCCGCGGACTATCCGCGGACACCCAGGCTGGCGTGCCTGCGCGCGTAGTCACCTGATTTGCTGGGCGGCTCTTGCAGATTTCTGCATGGCACGGTGAATGCAATCGTGACGGGTGGACAGTCGTGTTCGGCGCGTGGCTGCCCAGCACGAAGCTTCTCCCTATCTCCGGAGGTTGTATGCGTATTGTGTGGATAGCGTTTGTCGCAAGTGCATTTCTCGGGCTGTTGCCCAACTGCCATGCCGCCACGGCCGAGCGGTTCGTCGTTGCCCATACCGTGGTTTCGCGGCGCGATCCTGCCGTCGACATCAAACTGACGAGCTCAGTTCATTATGTCGGTTCGGACCGTTTCACCTTTTCCAAACCCGAACTGGGAGCTTTCGATGCGGCAAAACTCTTTGCTTTCGCCGATGCGGGAAAAGACGGGCACGTCCGCAAGTACATCTGGGTCCAGTTCGAAGGCTATCTGCCCGGCCATCCCGACCTGCACTTCACCTACGACTCTCCGAAGCACGTCACCATTGGCGGCCTGGATTTCTACGAAGACATCGGAGTCACGTCGCCGAAGCCACTGAAACCCGGTTCCGACAGCAAGCATTTTTATTCCCTGCTCGCTTCACACGGGTACAAGCGCGGTGACCTGATG
>JBOHZI010000366.1:0-1894 GCA_050738295.1 Gammaproteobacteria bacterium | reverse complement strand
CTACGTTGAATTCCAGACGGACGATGCCATAGACCATGATTGGGCCGTCTCGCTTCTCTTGGCTAGCGTGGCAGTTCGCGTCAGATTTCAGTTCGATCTCGGCGTCAATGCAACCGTCGCCAATTGGGTGGAAATCGCGTAGGATGACGGCAATCTCTGCGGTGGGGATAAGGGTTCGTTCGGGACCGTTAATGAACATCGGGGTGATCTCCTTGCGTGGCTGCGGGCGTAGGCTGGCCGGCGATGGTCGGCCAGGGTTCCAGCGGCATGTAGCCGCTGGCGTTCAGACGATCGATTGCAATTCGAGCGTCGGCTGCGTCGCCGGTCAACAGGCACAGGCGCAGCCAAGGATCCAGCACGCGCCAGTTGTGCGAGTCGGCCGCACGCGCGGCGAGTAGCGACTGCGCTTGCGCCCAGGCAGGCGGGGGGGAACCGGGCAATTGCGCTTGCTGCAGCATGCCGAGAACCACCAGTGCATCGGCCTGGTCGGCCAGGCTGTCTTCGTCGACGGCGTCCTTCGCCGTTTCATTGCGTGCTTCGCTGAGCGCCCGGCTCGCTGCGTCACTGGCCGCCTGGAGATTGCCATGGCGCCACGCAATGCGGGCGCGCAACAACCACCCGCTGCTCAGCACGTGGACCGCCTGCCTGTTATGCGCTGGTGTCGATGGTCCGAGGTTTTGGAGGCGCCCCATCGGTTCGGACAACAGTCTTGCAGCTTGCTCGGAATGATTCGCGGCAAAGACGTATGAGGCGTTTCGGACCTGCGCGCTGGCCATGGCGATTTGCCACGGAATATTGTCCGGGTCATGTGTCGTCAAGGTCCGGTTGGCGTCGATGGCTTGGGCAAGGGCGCGTAAACTTTCGTCGTGCTGGGCGGTGGTGTTCAATGACGCCGCCAGCTGTTCCTGTGCGGATGCCCACGCCGACAACCAGCGAAAATCCTCCGGGTGCCGGCCACGCAGATCCGCAATTTGACGAGCCTGTTCGCTGAACAGACGCTGGGCGCCAGTCAGATCGCCGCGGTTTTCGGCTACTTTGCCAAGCCACGAGATGGTGTCGGCAACGTCCGCAGCCAATTGTGGATCATTAGGCTGCTCGCGCAGCAAATCCTGTTGAGTCGCCAGCTCGGCGCGGAAACTCCTTTGCGCAGCATCCAGGTCGCCGCGAAGCAGTGCCAGCACGGCCAGGTTGTGTTCGCCGTAGGTG
The DNA here is from genome assembly GCA_050738295.1 of Gammaproteobacteria bacterium. Taxonomy (GTDB): domain Bacteria; phylum Pseudomonadota; class Gammaproteobacteria; order JAKDMP01; family JAKDMP01; genus JBAUSV01. Next base: position 688 of record JBOHZI010000366.1, on the reverse strand, counting down.
GTTTCAAGTCGCCAGCGGTTGTTGTGCGGATCGATCTTGAGGAGTGCCAAGGTGGAATCACGGTAGCGGGTCAACCATGCGTTGGCCGTCTCGAGCTTGCGTTGCTGCCAATAGACGAAGCCGATCCAGTATTCGGCCTGGGCGCGGTCGTACAGGAAACGGCCGTTGTCGGGGTGCCGCGCGGTCAATTCGGAGCTGCGTCGTTCGGCTTGTTCGAACGCGTCCATGGCCGGGCCGTAACGCGCCTCGCCCATTCGAATCTCACCGATCTGTACCAGTGCACGCGACTGTTGGGTGAGTTCGTGGTCGGTCAACGAGCCGGGCTTGCTGGCTGCGAACAGCGCCATGGCTTTGTCGGTCACGGAAGCCATCAGGTCCAGCCGGCCCATGCCCTCGAGCTTGTCGTGCAGGTCGCCGAGCATGAAGTTCAGCGCTTCCTCGGTTTGTGCCTGGCGTTGCCGGGCCTCGTTGCGGGCGACATAAGCGGTTACCGACAGGACGGCGGCAATCGCCATGCCAAGGATCGATGCGACGGTGATGACCAGCATCCGGCGGTGGCGGAGATGTGCTTCGCGCTGTATCAGGGTGTCGAAGCCAACCCCCAGCATCCCCGCAATCAACCTCAGTTTCGCCGTTGCCCTGCTGTCCGCGCCGGGGCGTGCGTCAGCGGCGACTGGTTCGGTGCGCT
>JBOHZI010000365.1:0-1895 GCA_050738295.1 Gammaproteobacteria bacterium | reverse complement strand
CATCAACACCACCTAATCAAATCGCCTGATGAGCACGCCGGACTTCATGTCGACCACGATTGAAGCAGGGAGGCATTACTCTGCCGGTGGTTTCTTAGCGTTTGCTTCACCGCGGCTTTCGTCCACCTCGCATGGTCGTTCCGCTTCGAGTTGGCTCGGCAATCGCCTGCTCGTGGAGCCGCCTTCAGGAATCGGTTCCCGTCCTTACAGTTCCAATCCGCCCGCCGTGCATTGATACGTGATAATGAGCGATGCGCTTGCCGTGGTTTTGGATGACATCCACGTCAACGTAGGCTTTGTCGTTATGGCCGACAGCATTGGCTTCCAGCGCGGGACCGTGACCGACACGCTCGGCCCGGGCGATGGCCTCGCCGAGGGTTAGCTTGCTACTGTCGAGTGCATGGGCTCCTTGCGCGTCCTCGCCGCGCGCCGGGCTGCTGCCTATTACCTTTCCACTGGTCGCGTCGATGCGAATCACGAGTCTTGCGCCGCCGCGCAGCACGTCCACTTCGTACCAGTGCCCGTGACGTGTTGCTTCCATTCCGTACCCGTAGGCATGGCCGCCGCCGTTTTCCGCAATCTTCACGGCTTGGGTCGGAGTGATCGATGCCTTCAGGACAGCCGCCATTTCCAAGTGGTCACCGGCTTCGATGTTGCCGGCAAAGGCGGCGCTAGCGACGGAGACGACAAAGACCGCGGCAATGGCGCGAGAAAGTGTGCATCTCATGAGGGATCCTCCTCGGAGTCATGAATGATCAGCTTGCGACGCGAACCTTTGCTTCTGCTTTGAATTGGCTGGTGTAATGCTTAGTGGGGATGACATTGGTTCGGTTTTTCGACACAGGTCAAAAGTAGAGGTACGGTTGAAGCGTCCTCGCTGATTCGAGCCAGTTGGAAGTAGAGTTTCTACCCAAGGAGCTCTGCATGAAGAAGTCGAAGTTCAGCGAGGAACAGATTGTCCGGATCCTGAAAGAGGTCGATGCCCGTGAGCCATCAGGCGAAAAGCGCGTCCTCCTGTGGAATCCACCGGCGGTTATCGGCCGTAAACGAGGACGCGGTAGGTTCCGAGGGCCGCGTGCGGCCGGTGCGAGTGTTCGGTGCCTGCCGGTGACGGTGGGGCAAATTTGGCAGTGTCCACGAAGACCTTGTGGGTTTTGCGGTCAAGGCCCATGGTCTTTGCGCCCATCTCAGTGGTTGCGGCAGGCAGTGCCGTGAAATGGTTCGGCGAATCTTCATGAAAGATATGGAGACGTCCGGCGAAGGTGGATACGAATGCGTCGCGAGTAGCGGGCGGCATCGGCACCATCGCTGATCGGAAACGACTGGATAACCTTGTCGGTGTCGGTGTCGGCGTCGATGACGTCGAGCACGGCGGGATCGCGGCCCAGCGTGTTGCTCAGGCCCGGTTCGATGCGCACCATGAACGGCACGAACACGAACAGGCCCCACATGCCGTAGATGATCGACGGAATGCTGGCCAGCAATTCGATGGCGGTGGACACCGGCCCGCGCACCTAGGCCGGGGCGATCTCGGTGAGGAACAGTGCGATGCCGAAACTCACGGGCACGGCCAGCACCACTGCGATCAGGGAGGTGACGAGCGTGCCGAAGATCGGTGCCAGTGCGCCGTAATCGTCGGCGACGGGATTCCATGTGGAGCTGGTCAGGAAATGCAGGCCCTGCCCGAACAGCACTTCGCGCCCGCCCCACAGCGTGGACAGCGCCGCGCCGAGCAACGCCGCCAGCACCAGCAGCGCGCAGAACTTCAGCAGGCGACGGAACAGCGCGTCGTTGCGCGCATCGATGCGACTGCGCTGGTCGGCGGCGGTTACGGGGTTGTTGGCGGGAATGGATGACATGTGGTCTTCGCTGCATGGCGGACGCTTGTCTTCCCC
>JBOHZI010000364.1:0-1897 GCA_050738295.1 Gammaproteobacteria bacterium | reverse complement strand
CTCCGATACCAACGCGCGCGGTTTCCAGCGGGTGGGCGGCACCCAATCCCTGCAGCACATGGTCAACCAGGTCGGTGCGGGCGTGATCGATCCGGAAACGCATGTCAGCGTGCTGCGCCGGCTGCGCGCACGTGTCCTTGTCGAAGCATCGCACAGGCAAGACAGCTCGCGATGGGAAGCACTTGCCAAAGCCGCCGCGGGCGACGGTGATCTTCCGATTTCGACACTGGGTTCGGGGTCCGACTTCACACCATTCCTCGACCACCTCGGCATCGCTTCGCTGAGCGTCGGCTTCGGCGGTGAAGCCGCCGACGACGGCGTTTATCACTCGCGCTACGATTCGTTCGATCACTTCATCCGCTTCGGCGACCCGACCTTCGAATACGAAGTCGCACTGGCCAAGGTCGCTGGCCATATCGTGATGCGCACCGCCGACGCGAAGGTGCTGCCTATGCGATTCAGCGATTTCAGCACCATCCTGGGCCAGTACGTCGACCAACTGCATAAGAAGCTGCAGGACCAACGCGACGCCTTCGCGCAGCAACAAAAACTTTTTGCCGCGCACGCCTACAAGCTCAGCGAGGATCCTGCCCACCCATTGACTCCTCCAGCCAGCCTGCCGGATGTTCCGAAGATCGATCTGGCACCGCTCGACCAGGTTGCAAAGCAATTACAGCGCAGCGCGCAAGCCTATGAGCAGGCCTACCATGCGCGGGCGATGCAAGGGCTGGCAATCGCGCCTTCGCAATTGCGGCGGATCAACGACCTGCTCGGCACCATGCACCAGCGCCTGCTGAGCGCCGATGGACTTCCGAGCCGCCCCTGGTACAAGAACGAGTTGGTGGCTCCAGGCATATTCACCGGCTACGGCGTGAAGGTGTTTCCCGCCATCGAGCAGGCACTGGAAGCCGAGCAGTGGCAGGCCGCAACGCGCAATGTTTCGGTAGTCGCGCACACACTGGACGGTTATCGAAAGCAGCTCGACGAGTTGACGGCGTTGTTGAAACCATGAGGGCGGCCCGCTGACCAACCGCGCCCCTCCGGCAACCGTGCCCGTTGCCCGCGTGCATGAAAACAACCATAGCTTGAAGTTATGTACCGTGGACATACTTTCATTGGTTCGTTTCGTTGACACGAACCTATACTCGAACGGTGGGTGTAATCGCGACGGCGGGGGAGACATGGTTCACAACAATCCCATCCTGTCGGGTGTAGGACCTGCCAGCACGGTGATTATGTTTCCGCCATCACACCGGGGAGTGGCGGAGCAGGAATCGCCACTGGCGTTCCGTGCTGGATACGGTTCCCGCCTCCGTCGACACCTGATTCATTCGTGTGAAGCGTCATTTTCTGAAGCGAAAAGCGCGCCCGCCTGCTTTACACACCATCCCGTCCATGTGCATGCCACGTGGCAACTCTTTCGATCTTGATGACCGCGAAGCCCGATCAGGAGGCGCAATAATGCTTTTGCAAAATGTTCTGACGCAAGGTATCCGCAGCGCGTTGGCCGCCGTTGCAATCACAGCCTGCGCGGTTTCAGTGCCGGCACTCGCCGCCGGGGCTCCCGCCGGACAGTCGGACCAGCAACAGACCGGACAATCGGGCACGCAATCGCCGCAGACGCTCAGTGCTGTCATCGTCACGGGCTCGCATATTCCGCTTGCGCAATTGGTGACATCCCAGCCGGTCCTGAAAATAAGCCACCAGGAAATCGAAAACAGCGGCGTCAAGAGCGTCGGCGAGTTCCTGGACAACATGACCTCGGTCGGATTCGTGCAGGGCGCAGCCTCCGGTGCGTTCTACGCCAACGGCACGGAACAAGTCGACCTGCGCTACCTGGGCAGCAACCGTTTGCTGGTCCTGTTGAACGGCAAACGCATGCCATCCAGTTTTGGCG
>JBOHZI010000363.1:0-1902 GCA_050738295.1 Gammaproteobacteria bacterium | reverse complement strand
GTCCACGCCGCACGTTCACGGTTCTCTCCGATCACATCGGTTTGGGCGAACACATCAAGCGTCGCGAGCGCCGCCGCGCAGGCCAGCGGATTGCCAGTGTAACTGTGTGAATGCAGGAACGCGCGTTCGATGTTGCGGTATTCATCGTAGAACGCGGCATAAATTTCCTCGTTCGTCATCACCACGGCCAGCGGCAGAAAGCCGGCCGTAATGCCCTTGGACAGACACATGAAGTCGGGGCTGATCGCGGCCTGCTCGCAGGCGAACAGAGTGCCGGTGCGACCGAAACCGACCGCAATTTCATCGACAATCAGATGCACGCCGTAACGGTCGCAGGCTTCTCTGAGCAATGAAAGATATACCGGGTGATACATGCGCATATTGCCCGCGCACTGCACCAACGGCTCCACGATCACGGCCGCGAGCTGCGCGTTCTGTTCGGAAAGAATTTTTTCCATGTCAGCAAAACGGCGACGCGCAAAGGCCTCGGCGTCTTCGCCCGGTTCGGCTTGGTAGGCATCCGGCGACGGCGCGATGATCGCCTCGTTGAGCAACGGCTGATACACCTGTTTATAGAGCGCCACGTCGCCTACGCCCAGCGCGCCCAGAGTTTCACCGTGATAGCCGTTACCCAGCGCGACGAAACGCTGCTTTTGGGACTTGCCAACATTGCGCCAGTAGTGAAAGCTCATCTTGAGCGCCACCTCTACCGCGGCCGAACCGATGTCGGCATAAAAGCAGCGCGTGAGACCGGCGGGCGTCATCTCGACCAGGCGCTCGGAGAGTTCAATCACAGGCGGATGCGTCGCACCGGCGAGCAGCACATGTTCAAGCGTGCGGGCCTGTTCCGCAATGCGTTCGGCAATCGCTGGGTGTCCGTGGCCAAACAAATTCACCCACCACGAGCTGATCGCGTCCAGATAGCGCCGCCCCTCGAAATCGTACAGCCACGGCCCTTCGCCACGCTGAATAGGCACCATCGGCAACCACTCGTGATCCTTCATCTGCGAACACGGGTGCCACACATGGGCCAGATCGCGGCGCATCCACTCGGCGTTGCTCATGGAATCTCCTTTTGCGAACTCATTCAGTGTGTATCGTCCACGACCGCATTCAATGCGGCGGCATCCAGGTGCGCCGCCACCGCCTGCGGCGACGCTGGGTCCAGGTACGGCACGATGCCCCAGCACGGCGCGGGTAACAATGACTTCAGGGTCGCGATATTGTCCGCCTCGCGGCTCATCGGTTGTGCGGCAGGCGCATTGCCGATCCACCCTGCAAGACGACAACCGGCGGCGCGGATCGATTCGGCACTGAGCCGGGCGTGATTGATGCCGCCGAGGCGCAGACCAACCACCAGCACCACCGGCAAGCCGAGGCCCCGTGCCAGTTCCGGCACGCCAAAGTCCGTACCGAGCGGCACCTGCCAACCACCGACGCCCTCGACCACGATGGCGTCGGCACCCGTGGCCAACATCCGGGCGGATTCGAGAATGCGCTCCAGACGAATTTCAACACCCGCCTCGGCTGCTGCGAGGTGCGGCGCGATCGACGGCTCGAAGCAATACGGATTGACCGTTGCATAGTCGGCCGCGACATTGGCAGCGTTTATCAGATGCAGGGCATCACCGTTACGCAAGCCGTCCGGGGTCGATGCGGAACCGCTCGCCACCGGCTTCATGGCCGCCACCCGCCGGCCCCGCGCAACCAATGCCTGCACAATGCCGGCACTCACCACCGTCTTGCCGATCTCGGTATCGGTCCCGGTGACGAAAAAACCCTTCATCTCGGCGTTCATCGGCGTGGCAGATCCAGCGGTGTCCAAGCTGTACCGTAAACCACTTCGTAGGTGGCGGGCAGACGTCCCGCGTCGCGAAAACGTTCGTAGGCCTGCTCGACGGC
>JBOHZI010000362.1:0-1910 GCA_050738295.1 Gammaproteobacteria bacterium | reverse complement strand
TTCTATGGGTTGTTCCGTCTTTTCGTCGAGTCAGACCGCTACGATCCATTGGATTACGAAACCCTCGAAGCTGGCGAGGCGTTCGCACTGGTGCTGGATGGCTCCGGCCTGGACGCGCTCGCGGACCACCTGGCTACGCTGCCGCGCGATACGGTCGAATCGTTCATCGACGCCCTGCTGGAGCGCGCTGGCGATCGTGATGCAGGTTACCCGCGCCGCGTGTCTGTTGCCGGGTTCATGGAGCGCGCCGTGCACCGCAGGATTGAAGAATTGGAATTGGAAGAACGCCGTTGGGTGCCGCCGAAGTGGGAGCGTTGGGGCTTCGCACAAAGGAGGCGTCACGTCGTCGGAAACGTTTACAAGGGCGGTACGCAGATCGGCTTCGGAGAAAAGCTTCGCGGGCTGCGCTCGTCGTTGATCGAGCAGTGGTTGGCGGAGCAAGAGCAAGCGCACTCACAAGACGTGGACAAACGAGCATGATGCCGGTATCGACAATCATTTCCGGCGGCCAGACCGGCGCCGATCGCGCCGCGCTGGATTTCGCCATCGCGCACGGCATCGAGCATGGCGGCTGGTGCCCGCTTGGGCGTCGGGCCGAGGATGGTCCGCTCGATGCCAAATACTGCCTCGTCGAGACGGAGCGGGAGGGCTATCGCGCGCGCACGGTCCGGAATGTGCGCGACAGCGACGCCACGCTGATTCTCAATCTCGGAGAGCTGGAGGGCGGCAGCCTGGAAACGCGCCGGATCGCAGAACGTCGTCGCATGCCCGTTCGCGTGGTGCAGGTCGATGCCCCGCCAGCAGATGCGAAGCTGGACGAACTGCGCGAATGGTTGCGCGTCAATGTCGTGGCGCGTTTGAACGTCGCCGGCCCTCGCGAGAGCAAGCGGCCGGGTGTTTATCAGGCGGCACGCGCCATGCTGGAACGGTTGCTCTCAATTCCAGGCTGACAGGTCCGCGTGCGGCAGGTAGTCCGGCCGTCTCGTTGTTGTATCAGGCGGCCTTCCACCTCAAGGGTACGACATTGCCATCGTTACGCAGGGTGTCGAGATAGTCTGCCCACGCATTACGCGTCGGCGCTTGTCGTCGAACGTGGCGCGATCGTAGGCCTTCTGAACTCCCCGCGTTTGGAGTGCGCGAGCTGCGCTTCAAGCGTCTCACAGCGGAAAGTCTGACGACTCCGCCTTGCGGATTCGGGCATCGGTCAGCTCCTTTGCTGCTCGCGGCATGGCGGGGCTCTCGTAGGGATATTTTGGTCCTTCCGCCCCGAGGGACGATTTTCAAATATCGCTACCGGTATCCCTACGAGGTGCGCGCTCGAATGATACCCCTTGGAACGCCATGGCACAAAAAACCCGCGACTGGCGCGGGTTTCAGTCCATTCTCAGGTATGAATGGGAATTGCCGGTACCTTGCAATGGTGCCCAGGAAAGGACTCGAACCTTCACGGGTCGCCCCGCCAGCACCTGAAGCTGGTGCGTCTACCAATTCCGCCACCTGGGCAGGTGACCGCCGCGGCGCTTGGCGCCAGCGAGCCGCGTAAGATAGCTGGCCGGTGGGCTGGCTGTCAATGCAACCTTGGTTCGCCTGTGACGCACCAACTCAGTCGAGTCCAATCGTGCTACCTTGAATCGCATCTCTGGAGGGTTTTCTGATGAACAAATCGGTTGCTGGCATGTTGGTGGCGGGCGCGCTGACCTTGCTGCTTTTGGCTCCCGCATCGATGGCAGGTACATCGCAGCCTGTAGGCCCGGGCGCCGCAGCGCCCGACTTCACTGCGACCGCCAGCCTCGCGGGCAAGGATTTCACCTTCTCACTGAAAAAGGCCCTCGCAAAAGGACCGGTGGTGGTGTACTTCTATCCGGCCGCCTACACAGGCGGTTGCGATCTGGAAGCGCACACGTTCGCGC
>JBOHZI010000361.1:0-1915 GCA_050738295.1 Gammaproteobacteria bacterium | reverse complement strand
TCCCATCCCCTTGACCTTGACGGGAACGGCGGAAAAGGTGATGGCCGAGGAGGGTAGCCGCTCCAGGTTACCGTGCGCGAGGGCGGAATGATCACCTACCGGGGACTGCCCAAGGGCGCAACCCGTCAGTCGGCCTAGAAAATGCCGAGGCTCAAGCCTGCGGCGAGGGTTGCGCCGATTTCTTCGCAGCGCGCGAGGTCCGGCGCGGCGATCCGCTTAGGCCTCCCGATTTCCTCGGGAGTCTGCGCATGCGTGCACACGATGAGTGCAGGGGCGATCGCGCGCAGCCGCCAACCGGTGGCAATGCGCTCGATCTGGCGGGCGGCGTTGGTGCCGTCGCTCCCCGCGCATATCAGCGTGGCGTACGGCCGGCCTTGGATGCCGTCGAGCACGGGATAGTAGCTGCGGTCGAAGAAATCCTTCATCAGGCCGGACATGGCGGCGAGATTCTCGGGACAGGCGAAAAGGTAGCCCTCCGCCGCGAGCAGAGCCTCCGGCTCCGTCGCCGGCGCGGGCGACAGGCGTACGGCGATCTCCGGCTCGCGCGCGGCAGCGCGTGCTGCTGCCCGGGCCATTTGCTCCGTGCCGCCGGTGACCGAGTGATACACGATCAGCAGAGTCTTCATGCGCCGGCGAGCATAGCAAGCGATGGCGCACGGTGTCCTCGTGCGCCATCGACGTGAAATTCGCCCACCCGCAACCGCATCAGACATACCCGCAGGCTTCAGACCTGGAAGATGCGCTCCAGGATCCGTGCGAGCCGATTGTGTTCTCTGATCGGCGACGTTACGATAGCGAAAACAGAAAAGTGGTAGCGCTCGTCAAAGGGGCACCGATCAGAGGCGGCAGCATGAGACATTTCGAGTTCGATGGCCGACGGCTCGAGTCGACACGGACCGGTGCAGTCGTTCGCAAGCCTGAATAACCGACATTATGGTGAGTCGGAGCGGGTGGCGCGTTTGCTTCACACCTGCGGCTCGCTTACGGGTGGCAATTTCTCGTTTGGGGGGGCAATGATAATCAATTACCGGAATTGGCTGCGCATGACGCTGCCAGGCATCGCGGTGCTGGTGTTGGCGGGCTGCGGCGGGGGATCATCTGGCAGCACCAACCCAACGATTACCTATGCGGTCACTGCGACGGCCGGGAGCGGCGGCGGCATTTCGCCCGCCGGCGCGACGGTGAATGCCGGCGGCACGGCTAGTTTTACCGTAACGGCAAACAGCGGTCATGTAATAGTCAGCGTGACGGGCTGCGGCGGCACGCTCGTTGGCGCCACGTACACCACTGGATCGGTGTCTGCAAATTGCGCCGTGACGGCGACCTTCGTCGCACAGTACGCGATCACCGCTACGGCAGGCACGGGTGGGACCATATCGCCCGCGAGCACGACCGTGGGTTCCGGTGGAACGACGACTTTCACGGTCACCGCGAGCAGTGGCTATGTGGCCGGCAGCGTGACGGGCTGCGCCGGAACTCTGTCCGGCAGCACCTACACCACTGGAGCGATCAGCGCCAATTGTGCCGTTACGGCGAGCTTTTCTCCCGCCTTCACGTGGATGGGCGGTTCGACTGGCGTGAACGCAGGCGGAGACTACGGTACACAAGGCGTGGCCGCGGGCAGCAATGTGCCAGGTGGCCGCCACGCTACCGTGACGTGGACGGATGCCAACGGCAACCTTTGGTTGTTCGGGGGGTATGGTACGGGCGGCGTGGGTGCCCCGAATTTCAATGATCTATGGAAGTACTCGCCCGCTACCGGTGAGTGGACCTGGGTGAGCGGCGCGGATACGCCGAATGCAACCGCGAACTACGGCAGTTTGGACGTTGCGGCGGCGACGAACGTACCAGGAGCGCATGGGTCTTCGCTCGCCTGGACGGACGCCAGTGGCAATCTCTGGATGTTCGGAGGTTA
>JBOHZI010000360.1:0-1919 GCA_050738295.1 Gammaproteobacteria bacterium | reverse complement strand
CGGCTTGGGACGCGAGAGCCTCTACAAAGCGCTTTCGCCCACGGGCAATCCGGAGTTCGCAACGATGCTCAAGGTGATTCGCGCACTTGGACTGAAGCTTCATGCGCAGCCGGCGCACTGACACGGCACCCGTGCTTTATCTGTGCAGAAAATCATTTTTCCGATAATGAGATATCCAGTGGCTATTGAGCCGGGCAACAGGCGGCACGCGTTCGGCGTGGTGGTGCCCGATCTGCCTGGGTGCTTCTCGGCGGGCGACACCCTGGATCAGGCGCTCGACAACGTCAGCGAGGCGATCGAATTGTGGCTGGAGACGGTGATCGACGACGGAGAGGCGGTGCCGGAGCCGCGTTCCATCACCGAACATCGGGCAAATCCCGAATTCGCCGGCTGGATCTGGGCGGTGGTGAACGTGGACTTCGCCGCGCTTTCAAATAAGGTGGAACGCGTGTGACCTGCTCCCCAACTTAGTACGGCACGGGGTTAGAGTCTGCGGTTAAAAATCTCTCTGCAAACTGCCTCGGTGTCAGGTATTTGAGCGAACTGTGCGGTCGTTCGCCATTGTATTCTTGTTGCCAAGCATTGATCGTTTCTCTCGCGTGTTGCATCGAGACGAACCAGTGTTCGTTCAGACATTCATCCCGGAACTTGCCGTTGAAGCTTTCTATGTAGGCATTCTGCTGCGGCTTGCCCGGCTCGATGAAGTGCAGGATCAATCCTTTTCGGTAAGCCCATTCGTCCAGTACTTTGCCAGCGAATTCCGGGCCGTTGTCGATTGTGATCGACAACGGCAATCCGCGAAACTCCGCCAGTCGTTCCAGCACCGCCACCACCCGGCGCCCGGGCAGCGAGGTATCGACTTCGATGGCCAAGCACTCCTTGGTGAAATCATCGACGACGTTGAGACAGCGCAATCGGCGCCCGTCGACCAAGCCATCGGACACGAAATCCATCGACCAACGCTGGTTGGGAGCAAAGGCCTGAGGCTTCCCCTGCCGTAACCCTCCGGCGATGCGCTTCCTCTTACGCCGCCTGATCACCAGCCCGGCCGCCTGATACACGCGAAACACGCGCTTGTGATTGACGACCAAGCCTTCGCGTCTGACCAGCACATGCAGCCGGCGGTAGCCGTAGCGGCGCTTACAGGCGGCCAGCTCACACAGCCGCTGACGTAGCGCATCGTCGTCCGGACGATGCGACTCGTAGTGATACAGGGAACGTGAGATCCCCATCAGCCCACAGGCGCGCGTAACGCCCAATTCATGCGCTTGCATGACGTGCGTCACTGCGACGCGACGCGCCTGCGGGCTTACCACTTTCGGCCAACAATGTCCTTCAGCGCGGCATTATCGAGCACGGCCTCGGCTAGCAGACGCTTGAGCTTCGCATTCTCGGATTCCAACGCACGCAAGCGCCGGGCTTCGGACACCGTCATGCCTCCGAGCTTAGCCTTCCAGTTGTAATACGTCGCATCGCTGATGCCATACTTGCGGCAAAGCTCCGCAACCTTCATCCCCGCTTCGGCTTCCTTCAACACCCCGATGATCTGCTCTTCGGTAAATCGCTTCTTCATGTCTGCCTCCCATGGGCAGACTCCAGTTTAGCGCCCGGACTAATCTCGGGGAGCAGGTCAACCTCAAACCACGTTGTGCAGGACTGGGGCAAGTATCGGGGCGACAACACCATGAGCGCAACGATTCTGGATCGCCTGATGCACCGCAGCGTGCTGCTGGGGTTCGAAGGGAAAAGCTACTGACTTAAAGAGGCTGCCGCGCGCCTTGCGCGCGGCAGCACCGATGATTAATAATTCCACTGTACTGCCTGAGGGAGTTTGACCGGCCAGAAGTGGGGGAGTTTGAAGTGGCCAATGGGGGTTGCGACAGACTACGTTTGGCCGATTGTAGCCAAAGACCATGTGG
>JBOHZI010000359.1:0-1989 GCA_050738295.1 Gammaproteobacteria bacterium | reverse complement strand
CGACCTCTTGAAGCGCGTGGCCTCCGATAAAGAGGCAACACCTGCACAGATCGCGCTCGCATGGCTCCTTGCACAGCGGCCTTACATCGTGCCAATCCCCGGCACGACCAAGTTGCATCGGCTGGAGGAGAACCTGGGCTCCGCCAAGATCGAGCTGACAAAGGAGGATCTGCGCATCATCGGTCAGGCCGCCTCGCAGATTCAAGCCGAAGGCGAACGCTATGCGCCGCAGCAGTTGGCCATGGTCGGCCGCGAAGCCCCGCCGGCCGGTTTCGAAAATCCCTGAAGCCGCCTTGACCAACCGCTTTGCGGCAACCTGGCTCATTCCGCGAGCGTCAGCTATTGGCCGCTCAGCGCCCGTGCGACAGAGAGACGCGGTGAACGAGATTCGCAATGGACGACATGCGACCCTGAGCCATCCTTCGGTGAGTATTCCCGACCGTCCGCTCTGGCGACGTCCAGGACGCGAAGCTTCACAAGGTCGCAGGCGCGGAGCTTGGAATTGATGGCTAGCCCGCTGGCCACAACAGGTTTTTGACCCCAATCATTTTGTTATATTGTAACATCCAGTTTTTTGGGGTTGAGCGAATGCTTCGAACGTCTCGCTTCGCGGCCCACGAGGGTTCGTGGCTGCACCCATCTCTTCGTTTGAGCCTTGCATTGGCGTTGGCTTTCGCATGCGCGGCTTGCGCCACCTCCGCCAGCCGCACTGACAACGGCCTGCATGGCCGCACGACGATGCGGCGCGGCACCGTGGGCTCATGGGTGCAAAACCTGCGTCGCACGACGAGTCCCGATCCCATGCCGACGCCAACGATCACGTCGCTGTCGGCACTGCCATCGTTGCAGGCGCAGTTGTCACTGCTGCTCGATCACCACCACACCATAGTCCAAGGCCTTGCCGCCTATGCAAAACTGGAATGGCAGCTCACTTCGGGGCTGCCGAAGGGCAGTCACTGCGAGCTCGCCTGGGTGCCTTCAGTCAACGACTCGCCTGCTCACCTTCTTTACCTTCAGCTCGACCAGGATGGCCAGCTGACGCGGGTGTACAAGCGCGTCTATCCGGAAGGGCAAACATTTCTGGTGAACGCCGAAGGTGATGGCTACCGTGTGTTGGACCCGGTGCAGCCGGTCCGGAACGCACGCATCTCATCCGGGTGGGGATGGCGCACACAACCGGTATTGGGAGGCAGGGAATTCCATCACGGCATCGATTACGCAGTGCCGCCCGGCGCCCCGGTTCACGCGGCGCTCGCCGGCACGGTCCGCATCGCACACTGGCATGGACGCTACGGCCGGATGGTGGAAATTGAGGACGCTGGCGGGTATGTAACCCGCTACGGTCACCTGCATGGATACGCTCCTGGAATCCACTCCGGCACGAAAATTTCGCAGGGCGAAGTTATCGCCTACGTTGGCAGTACCGGTCTCTCGACCGGACCGCATCTGTATTACGAGGTGTGGAAAAACGGCAAACGCATCAATCCACTCACGCACCCCGTGCTGCTGGTCGCCGCGCAAATCGGGCCGGACAAATCAACACGTCTCGTTGACGACGGCCGGCAGCTTCCGCTCGCGCCGTGACATCCAGCGCGCGTGGTGCGATGAGGGGAACCAACCCGTGATGATGTCGCCACGTCCCGTGCGGCATTCATCCGCTGTGATTCAGCTGGACTTTGCACAACGTTCACACAGTCCCTGAAACTCGATCACCCTTCGCAATACTCGAAATCCGATCAAATGTGCGCGTCTGGCAAGCGCGCGCTCAAGCACAGGATCGTTCACGCCCATCGCCGTGTCGCATAGATCGCACAGAAAGAATGCACCGATGGATGTTTCGGGATGTGGGCAAGGAAGGTATGCATTGCGGCTCTCGATTCGCATGGCCAGCCCCTGCTCCAGCAGGAACTCAAGGGTGCGGTAGACCGACGTCGCCGTGACCTGTCTTCCGGTCACGGTTTCGAGCCGTCGCATCAACGGGTAAGCACC
>JBOHZI010000358.1:0-1990 GCA_050738295.1 Gammaproteobacteria bacterium | reverse complement strand
GCCGTGGCCAGGTCGCGTGCATAGCCGTCCAGACCCGCTTCCGAACAGTAGCGCACATGGGGCGTGGCTCCCATCGCCGCACTCAGAGAATCGACGGCCACTCCATCCGCCGGTCCCTGCGACAGGATTACCACGGCGCCCGCGGAAGACAATTCCCGTCCGATGCGGGCGAATAAATCGGTCGGCAAGGTCGGCGACGAACCGCCATGCCCCGGATGCACGAACACCCACGATAGGGAGGCATCGATTTGCAACCGCGCTGCCAGCGCCTGCCGGGCGGCTGTGACGTCGTCGGCTGGAAAGGATAAATAAGGTGCGGCGGCACGGACCGGCTGCGACACGCCCAGTCGAGCCAGGAAAAACTCGGCCAGTTCGAGGTTGTACACCCATTCCGGTCGGGTCGATTGAGAGCGCCGTTGCCTAAGGCGGTGGTGGTAGAAAATCTGTGCCAGCTTGGTGGCTGGCGCCACGCGCAGCGGAATCCGCGCTAGCGCCATGCCAAGCGCCACATCGAAGCGCGAAAACAGGGCGAGCGCCGCATCGAACTCGCCAGGATGCAGCAACCGGGCCAACGCTCGCGCATTGCGCCATTCACTGGTCTTGCGCGGATCCTCCATGACCTCATCGACACCCGCACACAGCTTGGCGAGTGGCGCCGTGTAGCCCTGAGCCAATACGGTGAGCCGCGCTTCGGGCAAACTGCGATGCACCGCCTGAATGGCTGGCCAGGCGAGCATGAAATCGCCAAGGCGATCATTTCGAGCAATCAGCAATTCCATTTTTCGATCCCACCCCGGCTCGCGCTACCTGTGCATGATAGCTGGCAGAAAGCGTACGATACACATTGCGTTTACGAGGCCTGTCCATGCTGCGACTGATCGGCAACATCCTGTGGTTCGTCCTGGGCGGGTTTTTCATGGGCTTGGCATGGGCGTTTGTAGGCGTGATCGCCTTTGTGTCGATCATCGGCATCCCTTGGGGACGGGCCTGCTTCACCATTGCCGAGTTCACCTTCTGGCCGTTCGGGCGCGAAGCCGTGAACCGCGAAGTCATGAACGGGCAGCCCGATATCGGCACCGGTCCGTTCGGGGTGATCGGAAACATCATCTGGCTACTTGTCGCCGGCTGGTGGCTCGCGCTGGGGCACCTGATCAGTGCTTTTCTCGATTTCATCACGATCATCGGCATCCCGTTCGGTGTGCAACACATCAAACTCGCGGGCATCTCGCTGTTTCCCATCGGCCTGACCATCGTGACACGCAGATAACAAGGCTCGACCGGGTGGCAAAGCCGCATTAAGACAGGCGTACTGGTATAATTACCGGTTGAACACGCGCTGCGTTCTGCGGCCGTAAGCGACTGATTTACAAACAGATGGAGCCTCCCATGAACAACAGCTTCGATGCCCGCGGCACGCTCACTGTCGGCGACAAAAACTACGAAATCTTCAAACTGGAGGCGCTGGAAAAAAAGTACCGGGTCTCACGCCTGCCCTACTCGCTCAAGGTGCTACTAGAAAACCTGCTGCGGCTGGAAGACGGCGAAACCGTCAAGGCAAAAGACATTGAGGCGCTCGCCGGCTGGGACCCCAAGGCCGAGCCATCCAAAGAGATCGCCTTCACGCCGGCGCGCGTGCTGATGCAGGACTTTACCGGCGTGCCGGCTATCGTGGATCTCGCCGCCATGCGCGATGCCATGAAGCAACTTGGCGGAGATCCGAAAAAAATCAACCCGCTCTCGCCTGCCGAACTCGTGATCGACCACTCAGTGCAGGTGGACTTCTGGAGCAGCCCCAATGCGCTTGCCAAAAACGGCGAAATGGAGTTTCAGCGCAACAAGGAACGCTATTCGTTCCTCAAGTGGGGACAGCAATCGTTCCGCGATTTCAAGGTCGTGCCGCCCGATACCGGCATCTGCCACCAGGTGAATCTGGAATATCTGTCGCGCGTGGTGTTCGAGCGCGAAGTGGACGGCAAACTTCAGGCCTACC
>JBOHZI010000357.1:0-2050 GCA_050738295.1 Gammaproteobacteria bacterium | reverse complement strand
AAAGGCCCAGATAGAGTCCGGCACATTGCGCCATGATTTCGATCCCGGCCCAGCTCGGGACACCATCGCGCGCCGGGTCGAACAGGGGGCTTGCCGGTGAGACTTGCCACGCGGCCCGGACGTGTTCGCCGGGCATGAAATTCAGCACCCGATCCACGCAGCGCGCGCGTAGGCCGTGCGGCAGCAGCGTTGCCGGATCGGGCCAGGGGGCGACAGGCGCGACGCCTAAAGAAACGGCTTCAGACATTGCAGCAACACCTCGGGGGCAGACAATTGCAATTCGCCGTCGGCCGCGACCGCACACTGGCGGGTATAGCCGGTGGTGAGCCGTGCGCCACTTTCGGTATCGGTAATCAGGTAGCCGATGCGCAGGCAGGTGTCCCATGCTTCCAGCCCGGCCGTAACCCGCAAGCGTTGGGCGTAGCGAGCGGCGCGCACATAGCGCAAATGGGCCTCAATGATGGGCCAGGTGTAGCCCGAGGCCTGCATGTCGGGGTAGTCGTAGCCAATGCGGCGCATCAAGGCCACGCGGGCGGACTCGAAATAGCGCAGGTAATGGCCGTGCCAGGCAATCGCCATCGGGTCGAGGTCGGGAAAGCCGACTTCGATTTCTACGCTGGCGCTGACGAGTGCCTTGCGTTGGCCTCGCGGGGTGGCGTTGCCGTCACCTGCCGGCGGCATGGGGCATGGCTCAAGCGCCATTCGTAAACTGTTTAAAGAGGTCCATTTGCGCAGGATACAGGAGGCGCGGGTTTATGACACGCGCCGGCTCTTGCCGTGGTGCAGCAAACGCCATGGCAATCCAGCGAGCAGGCGCAGATGCAGCCAGGTCATGCGCAGATTGTCGCGCAGCAGACGGTAGTTGGACGTTCCGTCGGACGGGTAACGCACAGTCACCGGGCTGAAGCGCACCGGCGTACCCGCCAGATGCAGGCGCACCATAATCTCGGTGTCGAAATCCATGCGCCGGCCTACGGGTTGGGTGCGAAACGCCTGGAGCGTGGCGGCGACCGGATAGACACGGTAGCCGCACATCGAATCGGTCAGCGCCCGCGAACCGGTTTCCAGCCACACCAGCAGATGTGTGATCCAGCGGCCGTAATAGCGAATCGCGGGAACGCTTTCGTCGTAGTCCGGGGTGCCGGAAATGAGCGCGGCCGGTTCGGCTTCCGCCAGGGCGAGCAGCGTGGCAGCCTGGGTCGGGTCGTGTTGTCCGTCGGCATCTATTTGCAGAGCATGTGTGTAATTTGCACGGACCGCAGCGTCAAGTCCGGTCAGAAAGGCGGCGCCCTTGCCCCGATTGTGGTTGTGACGTAGCAGCATGACCGCGGTCGTGTCGGTGGCGAGCGCATCGAGCGCCTCGGCGGTGGTGGGATTACTGCCGTCATCGACCACGATGATGGGCAGGCCCGCATCGCGCAGGGCGGCAACCAGTCGAGGCATCTCGCGGTGATGGTTGAAGACCGGGATCAGGGCGCACGGATTAAAACTCATGCCGACTCGAAGCTCAGGCGTCCGTGGCTGAGCACGGTGTCTCCGGCGTTGTACTGCCACAGGATGTTTGCCTTCTCGCGCTTCAATTCCAGTGTGAGTCGTTCATCGGGGCGCGCGATGTGCAGAAACTTCACGCGCTCAATGGCGGTGGGGTCTGCATTCAGCCCAAAGCGTTCGCGAGCGAAGGCGATGGCCCAGGCAATCTGGGCAACACCAGGCAGGATGGGGTCGGACGGAAAGTGACCGTCGAACCAAGCCAGATTGCCGGGGACGTCAAGGTGCAGACAGACGCCATCGGCCGAGTCCGCTCGATCCACAACAATGGGGGCCGTTGATTCAGCTTGCATCAGGAAAAACTCTAGTCACGCGGCCAACTATTCAGTCAGTGGCATCCAGCAAGCGGCGAACCTCGTTTTCCACATCACCTACGGTCCGCACCTGGCGAAAGCTCTGCGGGTCGATTTTTTGTCAGGTTACTTCGCGGATCACGATAGCCAGATCCACCGCATCAATGCTGTCGAGGTCCAGATCCTCGTAGAGGCGCGCGTCGGGCTTC
>JBOHZI010000356.1:0-2051 GCA_050738295.1 Gammaproteobacteria bacterium | reverse complement strand
GCGTAGCCGGGTCATGCTGCGGGGTCTGATCGACCACAATGATTTCATAATCGTCGCGGTCCTGCGCGAGGGCACAACGCAGCGTGTTTACCAGCAATTCTTCCCGCTTGTAAGTCGGGATGATCAAACTGACTGAAACTTTTTGCCTCTCGCCCACAGGTCGGTTCATACCTGCGGCCAGGGAGTGTCGTTCGCGCGTGCATCCAGGCTGGCAGCGAGGCCGAGCAACTCCACCTCGTCATGCAAAATGAGATAGACCGGAATGGATTCCACGTAACCGCTCATGCGGCCCTTCGCTTCGAAGGCATCACGAAAGCCCGAAGCGCGAAACGCCTCGCGATACTGCGGCACGATACCCCCTGCGACATACACGCCACCAAAAGCACCATAGGATAATGCCAGATCGCCCGCCACCGCACCCAGAAACCGGAAAAACTGGCTCAACGTCTCGGCGGCAATGGCATCACCTCCTGCCAGTGCGGCCTTGCCGATAGCGGAGGCGTCGGGCGCACCGACATCCTTGCCCTCAATCTCGCCAAGCGCGCGGTAGATGTTCTCAAGCCCCTGCCCGGAAACAGCTCGCTCGGCCGACACATGCCCGAATCGCCGACGCAAGTGCTCGATTATCGCCGCCTGACGCTCGTCGGTGGCGGCCAAGGTGGCGTGTCCACCTTCTGTCACCAGTACCCGACCGCCGTCGCCATCGCTACCAGGCACGATGCCGCCCACGCCGAGACCCGTGCCGGGGCCGAGTATCGCCACCGGTGCGGCTGACTCCGCCTGGTCTCCGCCTGCCTGTTCCAGATCGCCCTTGGTCAGCGCGGGAATGCCCAGCGCTACGGCCGAAAAATCGTTCACGACGCCGCAATGCTCGAGGGAAAAGCGTTCGGCCAACTGTGTGGCATCGATCGTCCAGCCACGGTTGGTGAGCCGCACTTTACCTTCCCGCACCGGGCCTGCCACGGCAAATGCAGCGATTTCGGGGCTGCCCTCACGTTCGGCCAGATAATCTTCGATAATCGCTTCCAGCGCATCGAATTCCTCGTTGCGATACGTCTGCAGGTGCTTCCAATGCGTCCCCTCGTCCACCAGGGCCAGACGGGTTTTGGTGCCGCCGATGTCGCCGATCAATCTTTTCATTGTGAACTTGCTCGCTCCGTCACGTGGGCCTTCAGCCGATCCAGGAAATGTTCGCTCCAATGCAAAATATCGTCGTTGCGCACCGTACTCATGAGCTGCTGCCAGCGCTCGCGCCGCTCATTCAGGGGCATGGCGAGTGCGACCGCGATCGCATCGCCCGTGGCTTCTACATCGTAGGGATTAACCAGCAGCGCAGCCTTGAGCTGGCGCGCGGCGCCGGCCAGTTCCGAAAGCACCAGCACGCCCGGATCCTCGGGGTTCTGCGCAGCCACGTATTCCTTGGCCACCAGGTTCATACCGTCGCGCAACGGCGTGACCAGGCCGACCCGTGCCGTGGAAAAAAAGGCTATCAAGGTCGGGCGGCGAACATGGTGGCTCAGGTAGTGAATCGGCATCCAGTCGAAGCGCGCATGGTTGCCGGTGATCTCGCCCGCCACTTGGTCGAGGCGGCGGCGCACCTCTTGGTATTCGGGCACCTCGGAGCGGGAGGGCTCGGCGATTTGCAAATAAACGATATCTCCATGTAATTCGGGGTGAGTTCCCAGCAGATGCTGGTAGGCGTAAAAACGCTCGATCAGGCCCTTGGAATAATCCAGCCGGTCGGCGCCGATAATCATGCGGCGTCCGGACAGACTCTCCTTGAGTGCCCGCACCTGACTTGAATTGCGCCCGCGGCGAACCTGGTCGACGATTTCACTGACATCTACGCCGACCGGAAAAACGCCGGTGGCCGTATGCTGCCCACCAAGCCGAAACCCTTGCTTGCGATCACGCTCCGCCCCGGCATCACGCGTGACTGCATCAAGCAACGCGTACTGATCGAGATCGGTCTGAAAGCCCAGCAAATCGTACGCCGCCAACCACTCCAGAAACTGGCGTCGAATGGGCAGGCAGCGCAGTACATCCTGAGA
>JBOHZI010000355.1:0-2096 GCA_050738295.1 Gammaproteobacteria bacterium | reverse complement strand
GAGTTCTTCAGGTTGGGTGGCCATGTTCTTGTCCCTCACACTGCCCGCGCACCACGCGCACCGGTGCGCCGGTGCAACATGTCGGCCAGGCTCACGCCGCGCAGGGTGTTGTCGATCGCGGCCCCGATGCCCTGCCAGTCACGCGATACGGCGCAGTACGGCTGGCGCTCGCAGCCCGTACGGCCGAGGCTGCATTCGGTCAGACCGATCGGCCCATCCAGCGCCTCGACGATTTCGGCCAGCGATATGTCCGTGGCCGAGCGCGCGAGGCGATAGCCGCCCGCGGCACCGCGGAACGATTCCACCAAGCCCGCCTGTGCGAGCCGCTTCAGCAGTTTGCTGACCGTCGGCAGTTCCAGGTGCGTGTCGTCGCCGATCTGCACTGCCGGCAACACTTCGCCCGGGTGGCGTGCAAGACAGGCCATCACCACGGAGGCGTAATCGGCAAGGCGGCTGACGCGAAGCATTCGGGCATGGATTTCAAATAAGTACCAATATGGTACTGATTCAAGCATCCCGTCGCAAGCCGCACCGGTGGAAACCGTCGGCCGAACCCGAAAACGAAACGGGCGCCGCAGCGCCCGTTTCCTGTCGCTTATTGACGCAGTCGGTCAGACACCGGCGACAACGTGCACCTTGACCTGCTGCTTCACGTCGGCGTGCAGCGATACTTCGACGTCATAGTCCCCGACGTTGTGGATCGCGCCTTCCGGCATGATCACTTCGCTCTTTTCCAACGCGAGACCCTGTGCGGTGAACGCCTCGGCGATGTCGCGCGGGCCGATCGAACCGAACAGCTTGCCCTCGGGGCTGGCATTGGCGGAAATGCTGGTTTCGGCGTTTTCGAACTTCACGCCGCGCGCCTGCGCATCGGTCAGCAGCTTGTCGGCCTTGGCCTGGTACTCGGCACGCTTCGCTTCGAAGGCCTCAAGGTTAGACTTGCTGGCCGCGACGGCTTTGCCCTGCGGCACCAGATAGTTACGGCCATAGCCCGGCTTGACCCGAACCTTGTCGCCGAGTGCACCGAGGTTCTTCACTTTTTCAAGCAGGATGACTTCCATGGGATTCTCCGATTCGTTAGCGCCGGAACACCGACGCAACCTTGTGGTTGTCCGAATGAATGGGATGCCCAACGCGGATTCGCCCTCATCCGCCCTTCGGGCACCTTCTCCCGCAAGCGGGAGAAGGAAAGTCAGACAAAATGATTGTCGCTGTAGGGCAACAACGCCAAAAACCGTGCGCGCTGCACCGCCGTGGTCAACTGGCGCTGGTAACGCGCCTTGGTGCCTGTGATACGGCTGGGCACGATCTTGCCGGTCTCGGTCACGTATTGCTTCAGCGTGGCGAGGTCCTTGTAGTCGATATGCTCGACGCCCTCGGCAGTGAAGCGGCAGAATTTGCGGCGGCGGAAAAACTTGGACGCGTTCGAATCACCGGTCCTCTTTTTGATCGGGCGTGGCATCAGGCGGCCTCCTCACGGTCGTTGCGGTCGTCGTCGTCATCGTCGCGACGGCGGGAAGGTTTCTCGTCCTTGTCCTTGGTCTTCATGATCAGGGACGGCTCGGTTTCCACGCCATGCCATTGCATGATCAGGTGCCGCAGCACCGCATCGTTGAAACGAAAGCCAGCCTTGAGTTCGTCGATCGCCTTGGGCCCGCACTCGATGTTCAGCAGCGCGTAGTGGGCCTTGGCCAGATGCTGGATCGGATAGGCGAGCGGACGACGGCCCCAGTCCTCGACGCGGTGGACCTTGCCGCCTTCGGCTTCGATGAGCGTCTTGTAGCGCTCAAGCATGCCGGGCACCTGTTCGCTCTGGTCCGGATGGACCAGGAACACGACTTCATAGTGACGCATTGTGGTTCCTCATGGATGTCGCCACGACGGCGCCGTGGCGGGGCAGCCCCCCGACCGGAACCCGGCGGTAGGGCGAGGGCCTGCGTGACCACGTGGGCCATGCAGGGCCGCAAATTATAAACGCAATCAGGGTTTTGGCGCAACTGGCAGCCAATTGGCCTTGGGTTAGGTTGCAAGCGGCGGACGCAAGCTGGCCACCGCATTGACCGGCAGGATCAGGGGCTGGCGGCTGGCGGCTGGCG
>JBOHZI010000354.1:0-2114 GCA_050738295.1 Gammaproteobacteria bacterium | reverse complement strand
ATCACCTTGATGCGGAATCGGTGGCGTGGCTGGAGCGGTTCCTGGGCGAGTTCAAGGGCACCGTCGTGGCCGTGACGCATGACCGCTACTTCCTCGACAACGTGGCCGGCTGGATACTCGAACTCGACCGCGGACAAGGCATTCCGTGGCAGGGCAACTATTCCTCGTGGCTGGAACAAAAGGAAGCCCGCCTCGCCCAGGAAGCCAAGACGGAAGCCGCACACCGCAAGGCCCTACAGGCCGAACTGGAATGGGTACGCCAGGGCCAGTCGGGGC
Source organism: Gammaproteobacteria bacterium (assembly GCA_050738295.1). Classification (GTDB taxonomy): domain Bacteria; phylum Pseudomonadota; class Gammaproteobacteria; order JAKDMP01; family JAKDMP01; genus JBAUSV01. The sequence goes on along the minus strand of JBOHZI010000354.1, from coordinate 1,838 downwards.
GCCACGCCAAGAGTCGGGCGCGCCTCAAGCAGTACGAAGAACTGGCGTCGAAGGAATTCCAGAAGCGCAGCGAAACTCAGGAAATCTACATCCCGCCGGGCGAACGCCTCGGCGATCTGGTTATCGAGGCCAGCGATCTCGCCAAGGCCTACGGCGAAAAACTGCTGTTCGAGAAGATGAGCTTCACCGTACCGGCGGGTGCCATCGTGGGCGTCATCGGCCCCAATGGTGCGGGCAAGACCTCACTGTTTCGACTGATCGCCGACCAGGACAAACCAGACCAGGGCACGCTGCGCGTCGGCGATACGGTGGAACTGGCCTATGTGGATCAGTTGCGCGACGATCTGCCCGCCGCCAAAACGGTGTGGCAGGTGATTTCAGACGGCCAGGACATCCTGAAAGTCGGCAATTACGAAACGCCCTCCCGGGCCTATGTCGGACGTTTCAACTTCAAGGGTCAGGATCAGCAAAAGCGCGTCGGCGAACTCTCCGGCGGCGAGCGCAACCGGGTGCATCTGGCGCGGCTACTCAAGAGCGGCGGCAACGTGCTGCTGCTCGACGAGCCCACCAACGATCTCGACGTGGAAACACTGCGCGCGCTGGAAGAGGCGCTGCTCGCCTTCCCCGGCTGCATACTGGTCACCTCGCATGACCGCTGGTTCCTGGATCGCATCGCGACCCACATCCTCGCTTTCGAGGGTGACAGCCATGTCGAGTGGTTTGAGGGCAACTACGCGGATTACGAAGCCGACCGGCACCGCCGCCTGGGTGTAGCGGCCGACCAGCCACACCGCATCAAGTACCGCCCGCTCACCATCTAGCCATGATGTTATCGTCACCCATGAACGGACCAATTGCCACCCAAATCGAGCGTGTATCATGAAACTGCTAACCGAACCGGGTGATAAAAAGACCATGCCGAGCAATCCGCCCAATCAGCAACTGTCCCTGGTCGTGATCGCACCGGATGGCGCGCAGGTTCTGCGTCGCCTGGCCGAATATGCGACCAACACGAGCTGCAATATCGTCGAGGCGCGGGAAACACCGGTGGGCAACAGCACTGCCGTCGTGCTGCTGGCCGACGGCAGTTGGGACTCCATCGTGCGCCTGGAGCAAGCCATACCCAAGGTTGCCGATAAACTGCGGGTAAAAATCATGGCTCAGCGCGTGCAGCCCGCGGCACCGGCGACCGACCGCCTGCCCTATGCGGTGGATCTGTCGAGTGCCGACAAGCCCGGCATACTCTCGGGGCTGATCGAGTTTTTCATGAGCCGCGACATTCGCATCATGGAACTCTCGGCACGCAGTTACCCGGCGACGCACACCGGCGCACTGCTGTTTACCGTGCAGATGAATATCGGCCTGCCGCACGACATGCACATTGCAACTATTCGCGAGGAGTTCATGGACTTTTGCGATAACATGAATCTCGACGCCATTCTCGAGCCCATCAAGGGTTGAAACGGAGACTCCAATCATGGCCACAGTCTCAATCGACAAAAAGGTTCCGCACTTCTCGGTCGAAACCACGGCAGGCACATTGAGCGATGCCGATCTCGCCGGACAAACGACAGTGCTATATTTCTACCCGAAGGACAATACGCCGGGCTGCACCCTGGAAGGCCAGGAGTTTCGCGACCTGCACGACAAATTCAAACGCGCAAATACCCGCATATACGGCGTCTCGCGCGATTCGTTGCGCTCGCATGAAGGCTTTTGCGAAAAACAGGGGTTCCCGTTCGCGCTGATCTCCGATCCGGACGAAACGCTGTGCAACCTGTTCGACGTAATGCGCGAAAAAAACATGTACGGCAAAAAGGTGCGCGGCATCGAACGCA
>JBOHZI010000353.1:0-2128 GCA_050738295.1 Gammaproteobacteria bacterium | reverse complement strand
GCTGGATGCCGTGTCGGGTTGCAAGATATCGAAAGAACGAATGGCGCTTAGTTTAGCCGCTGCAATACGTTGAGGTTGATGTAATGGGTTGAAATTCCAGGAGAAGGCTGGCCACCGAGATTGGTAGGATGGAGTTACGAAGCAACATCCACAACCAAGAGGGCCAGCCTTGAGTCATCGTAATGCCGAGTTCGTTTGCCATCAACAGGCCAGAGAGATTCGTCGGCGCGCGAAGCAGGTCGATTCGCTGGACTTTTTCAACTTGATCACCGGGCCTGAGCTGCTGAAGGCGCTCGAAGCGCTCCTGCCGGAGTATCGAGAGCGCAAATTTTCCCCGACGGTGACGCTGGCGATGTTCCTGGGTCAAGTTCTGCGTGCCGATAGCTCTTGCCGCAACACCGTGAACGAGGCGATCGTCAATCAGTTGCTGCGGGGATCGGAGGCGGTCAGCGCGAACACCGGTGGGTACTGCCAAGCGCGAGAACGACTGCCGATCGATCTGGTTCGCGAACTGGCTCGACGCTGCGGGCTGATGATGAATGGCCACACGCCGAAAGGGTGGCTATGGCGCGGTCGGCACGTGAAATTGACCGATGGGACGACAACGTTGATGCCGGACACGGAGCAGAACCAGGCGAGGTACCCGCAGCATGGGGGCCAGGAACCGGGGGCGGGCTTTCCGATTGCGCGGCTGGTCGCCGTCATCTCGCTGGCCAACGGGGCGGCACTTGATTTCGCCATGGGTCCGTACAAAGGCAAGGGCACGGGTGAGTACGGGTTGTTTCGCGAGTTGCTCGACTGTTTTGTCGATGGTGACGTGATGCTGGCCGACAGCTACTACTGCGGCTACTTCCTGATCGCCGAGATGCAGGCTCGCGGGGTGGACGTGCTGTTTGAGCAGCATGGGGCGCGGCACACGGACTTTCGCACCGGCGAGAAGCTCGGTGCCCGCGATCACGTGGTGCAGTGGAGCAAGCCGGTGGCCAGACCGGCGTGGATGACGCCCGAGCAATACGCTGCCTATCCGCCTACGCTGACCCTGCGCGAAGTGAGAGTGCGCAAGAAAGTGCTGGTGACGTCCTTCCTCAATCACCGCGAAGTCTGCAAGCGGGAAATCGGCCGGCTGTTTCTGCGCAGATGGAACGTTGAACTGGACCTGCGCAACATTAAATCGACCCTCGGCATGGAGCGTTTGACCTGTAAATCGCCGGATATGTGCGAGAAAGAGGTCTGGGTATATGCGCTCGCCTACAATCTGATCCGCTCGTTGATGGCCGCGGCCGCTGCACAGGCCGGTGTGCTGCCAAGGCAGCTGAGCTTCAAACATACGGTGCAGGTCTGGGTGGCGTGGAGTCAAAGGCAGTTTCTCTCAACGATCCGTGAAGACACCGCCGCCTTGTTCCGGTTGATCGCCCACATCCGAGTCGCGAACCGGCCCGGTCGGATGGAACCTCGCCTCATCAAAACTCGACCTAAACCCTTCGGACGACTACAGACTACGCGCCGCAGAGCGCGCGCGAATATCAGAAAATATGGACATCCGAAGAAACTCACGGCCTAAACTAAGCGGCATTCGTGCCGAGATGAGTGTAAGCATGCCGGGATCCACGTTCTTGCGCGGGGCGGGGTGACGGCGCAGGAGCCGAGCGATCAGGGCTACGGCGGCAGCGCGGAGCGGGGCTGGGGCGGGATGCACAGGCGGCGGGAAATTCCGCCGACGCGCGATCGGGAGTTCAGGAAGAGGGTCGCCGCCTCAGGCGGCAGCGACGGGTGCGATACCGGTTGCCTTGAAGGGCAGCAGCGCCTCGAGAGCCTCCACGGTGTCGGCGGCGGGCAGTTCCTCGAACAGGCGCTGGAGATACCCGTAGGGCTCGAGCCCGTTCGCCCGGGCAGTGGACACCAAGGAGAACAGATTCGCGCTGGCGCGGGCACCGAGTGGATTGTTCGCGAAGAGCCAGACCCGGCGCCCCTGGGAAAACGGGCGGATTTTGTTCTCGGTCTCGTTGTTGTGGATGGGCACCTCGGGGTGCTCGAGGTGTCTCACAAGCTTTGGCCACTGGTTCGTAGTGTAGGCGAGCGCGCGGCCCAAGGCGCTCTGCGGTGGCGTTGCGGGTAGGAGGTCATCGAC
>JBOHZI010000352.1:0-2133 GCA_050738295.1 Gammaproteobacteria bacterium | reverse complement strand
TTGCTTGCGTTGATCATTGCCGGCTACACCGCGTACATCGAGCGCCAGCAGGTGCGCGCACAGGTTTGGCCATACCTGCAACTGGGCAAGAGCAATGCGGACGGCCACTATGAATTCAGTGCGATCAATCGGGGAGTCGGGCCCGTGGTCGTGAAGAGCGTCGAATTGTTGGCAGACGGCAAGCGGATTCCCGATTGGCAGGCGCTGCTCGACTTGTTTGACTTCGAGCCGACCGGCAAGCACATAACCAGCACCTTGAGCGGAAACGTGCTTGCGCCGGGCGATCACCTGCACTGGATCGCGTTCGACAACAAGAGGGACGTCAATACGTTCATTGCGGATTGGACGCGTTTTCATGTCGAGGCGCGGGTTTGCTATGCGTCCACGCTGGGCGAAAGCTGGCTAACGGTGTACCGGCCCGGGTGGCCGGGTGGATTCCGCCCCCGTCCGGTCGATGCCTGCCCGGCCGTGCCCGAACCGGCGCGATTTTCCGATTGACGCTGATTGAACCAAGCAGGAGCAAAGCATGAGCGACAATGCAAGACAAACCCTTCCCAAGGCCAAGAAATCGGTCGCCCTTTCGGGCGTCGCCGCCGGCAATACCGCGTTGTGCACCGTTGGCCGTAGCGGCAACGACTTGCACTACCGCGGCTACGACATCAAGGACCTGGCGACCCGCGCCACGTTCGAGGAAGTCGCGTATCTGCTGGTACACGAGCACCTGCCGACGTGGGCGGAGTTGAACGCGTATCGCGCGAAGCTGAAGCGTTTGCGCGGCCTGCCACAGCCGGTCAGGGCGGCGCTCGAATTGCTGCCGGCGTCCACCCATCCGATGGACGTGATGCGCACCGGCTGTTCGGTGCTCGGCACCGTGCTGCCCGAGGCCCACGACCACAACGTTACAGGCGCCCGCGATATCGCCGATCGGTTGATGGCGAGCTTCGGTTCAATGCTGCTGTATTGGTACCACTACTCGCACAACGGGCGCCGCATCGAGGTGGAAACCGATGATGAGTCGATCGCGGGGCATTTCCTGCACCTGCTCCACGGCAGTGTCGCTGGCGAACTCCACGCCAACGCGCTGGACAAGTCGCTGGTCCTGTACGCGGAGCACGAATTCAATGCTTCCACGTTCGCGGCGCGCGTGATCGCAGGTACCGGGTCGGACATGTACTCGGCGATCACCGGCGCGATCGGCGCACTGCGCGGACCCAAGCACGGCGGCGCCAACGAAGTCGCGATGGAAATCATCTCGCGATATCGGACGGGCGATGAGGCCGATGCCGACATCCGCGCGCGGGTGGAGCGCAAGGAGATCATCATCGGCTTCGGCCATCCGGTTTACACGGTGTCCGATCCGCGCAACGAGATCATCAAGGAAATCTCGCGCAAGCTGTGCACCGAGGGCGGCAATCCGCGCTTGTTCGAGGTTTCCGAGCGCATCGAGCGCGTGATGGCCGAGGTCAAGAAGATGTTCCCGAACCTCGACTGGTACTCGGCGAGCGTCTATCACATGCTGGGCGTGCCGACCCAGATGTTCACGCCGTTGTTCGTGATCTCGCGCACCTCGGGCTGGAGTGCGCACGTGATCGAACAGCGTCGGGACGGCAAGATCATTCGGCCGAGCGCGAATTACACCGGACCGGAAGACCAGGCGTACGTCCCCATGGAGAAGCGCTGAGATCGATCCGATGGCTGACTCTTCTCGTTCCCCTTCAAGGGGAAGGCCGGGCGGGATGGTGTTAACGCCCTGGGCCGAAAACCCACCCCCAGCGCAACGAAGCCGCTCTTGCAGGTTGGCGCTGAGCGCAGCGAAGCCCAACGCGCTCGCCGTTGTTGGGCTTCTCCCGGATCGAGTCCGGGATCAGCCCAACCTGCAAGAGCCGGTGCTGATCGCAGTCCGCCACCGGAAGGGGAGGGATCAACCGCACAGATCGCGCGTTGATCTACCTTTGCGTAGAGGCAAGGGTCGCCGATGCCCGCGTTGGGACGCAGCGGTCAGGCCGCCTGGTCGAGCCGTTCGCCTTTCAGCGCATTCTGCACGCCGGGATCCGCCCGCATGCGGCGCTCGAATTTCTTCACGTTCTCGAGGCCTGAAAGATCGACCTTGACCGCCCTGGACCAGCGCACCAG
>JBOHZI010000351.1:0-2143 GCA_050738295.1 Gammaproteobacteria bacterium | reverse complement strand
CCTTTAACGTCGCAATGGATCTCGAACCCTTCTCGCGCATCAATCCCTGCGGCTACGCAGGCCTCGAGATGACGCAAGTCTCCGAACTCGGCGGCCCCATCGCCCTCGACGCCGTCGCCGATGCTTTCCTCCCGCATTTGCTGGGATGCATCGCGCCAGTCGCGTTTCCTTCCTTCCGACGTGACCCGGCGGATACTTCTGGATCAACTCGTAACGTCGTTTAAGACGGCTCCGGACCTGTACCCGGCGTCAGCGTGACGCTTCACGATGGCGATAGTCCCGCGACTGCCTGACGGTGCGCCGCCAGGCCGCAGGCGGCACGCCGAAGCGGCGCTTGAATGCGCGCTGGAATGCGGCGCTGGACTCGTATCCGACCTCGTCCGCCACCCGATCGATGCTGCATGCGCGTTCGCTGAGATGGCGGGCCGCGTGCTGCATGCGCAATCGGGTGAGGTAGCGCATGGGAGGCTCGCCGATGACCTCGCGAAAGCGGCTCGCCAGATTCGAACGCGAACTGCTGCTTTCCTCAGCGAGGCGCTCGACCGACCAGTGCTCTGAAGGTGCCCGATGCAGCAGACTCAACACCCGCCCCACCAGTGGGTCGCGCAACCCAGCCAGCCAACCGGTGGCGTCTTCGGGCAGCGATTGCGTGTAAAGGCGCAGAATTTCTACGAACAACAACTCGGCCATGCGTACCCTCAGACTGTCCGCGCCCGGGCATTTCTCGAGCGCCTGATTCGCCGCATAACGCAGCAGCGCCGCAACGCGATCGTCGAGTTCCGCCGTGAACAGCGGCGGCAATGCGGAGCACAGCGGATCGAAGGTGCGTCGGTTGCAACCCAGAAATGCGCACAACAAGCTCACGTCGGGCCCGGCGCCGAGTTCGAACCGCTCGTGTCGCAGGTCCAGCAGCGAGCGTTCACCCAGCATCGCCGCGAACGGGGCGGTCGGCCGGCCGCGTTGATCGGCAAGTTCGTGCCGATCGCCGTGCGCGAACACCACGGCATGTCCCTGCGGCACGGGAAACCAGTCGCGCGATGCATGGCGAACCCAGCACTCGCCAGCAATGACGACATGCAGGGCGATGATGTGATTGCTGCCCGGCGGCAGTGCCGAAGCGAACTTGTCCAGTCTGGGGTCACCCGCAATGCCCCAGGGTCCCCGGATATCCGCACGAAAAGTCAGTGCCCCGCTCAGACGCACTTGGGCCAGCACACTGGAAAGAATGTCCCAAGTCATGCGTACACGACGTTCTCGGCGTTTCGAGCATGTATCGGGGAGTATAAGTCATTGCCTCGGGGTCTGCCGGAGCCTATAGTTCCCCAAGTGCGGCCCAGATAAGCGCACAATCGGCGCCGTGGGCATCCATTACGGCGTGTCAGTCATTCTCTACGGTCCGTCGCGGGGTGAAACTCGGCGGTTGACCCATTACCAGGGTGAACAACCATGAACGTGGACCAGGACAAACTCAATGCATTTCTCGGCAAGGCGGTCGGCGATCTCGGCGCCGCCATCAGCGCCTCGCTGGTGCTGGTGGGCGACCGGCTCGGTCTGTACAAGGCGTTGGCGAAAGGCCCTGCAACGTCGACGGAACTCGCACGAAGCACCGGCACCCAAGAACGTTACGTGCGCGAATGGCTCGGCAACCAGGCCGCGGGGGGCTACGTGCAATACGATGCCGCCAGCGATCGCTACTCGCTCAACGAGGAGCAGCGTCTGTGCTTGGCCGATCCAAACGGTCCGGTGGATATTCCGGGCGCGTATTTCATCGTCGAGGCGATGTTCCATGCGCTGGAGCGAACCCAAGACAATTTCCGGACCGGCAAGGGCATGGAGTGGGGCGAGCACCATCCCTGCCTGTTCCACGGCACCGAACGTTTCTTCCGCGCCGGCTACAACGCGAATCTGATTGGCTCGTGGCTGCCAGCACTGGACGGCACAGCGGAAAAATTGAAACGCGGCGGCAAGGCGGCCGATGTCGGCTGCGGCCACGGCGCCAGTACGATCCTGATGGCGCAGACCTTTCCCGAGTCCGAGTTCGTCGGCTACGACTACCACCCGGCATCGATCGAGGTCGCCCGCAAGCGGGCGGATGCAGCCAAGGTCGGAAATGCGCGATTCGAGGTCGCCGACGCTACCGACT
>JBOHZI010000350.1:0-2146 GCA_050738295.1 Gammaproteobacteria bacterium | reverse complement strand
CCCTAGTGCTGCATGTGCAGATTCCGCCTTTGGCAGCCGCATACCAAAACGAAATCGTCTGTAATCTTGGACTTAACGGCGTGTTGGCAGCTTGGCAGGCCCGATATGAAACGCAATGCAACTAAGACAGCTTCTGGGCAACAGGTAGTTTTTACCACGACAAAATTTACGCCAGCTCGCTTTCGAACGCCGACAGCGGACCAGCGAGCTCACCCCAGCTCTGCGATCCCCTTTGTTTTGAGCAATTGCTATTTTCGGTGACACGCGGCGGCACCGGGCAAAAGCATGAGCACTTGCCCTTTTTACCAAGACTTCAGCACGGTGGCCGTTGATTTGCATAGTTAGAAGCAAAGCGCAAGCTACAAAGAAAACGGGCAAGAATAGAAACTCGATCAACGAAACCCGTCACGAAAGGAGTTTGGATGGCAACCCGAACGCAACTACAGTTGGAACCACTCAGCGGCTGTATTCACGAAAAGATGCTGCAATCCGAATACGAGCAGCAGCGGCGGCGCATTCACACGCTCTGCCGCTGGATGCTACACGATGCCAACGAGGCACTGCGCATGGAGATGCGCATCTTCATTGACGCCTGGAGCGCGACCGCTGGCGAGGAACGCGCCGGGGAAGACAGGCCTGGTTTTCCAGTGATCGATGACGACCGTCTGGCGGCGGCGTTTGCCTTGCACTTTCGCGGGTTGTTTGCCGGCGATAGCCGCGCCAGCGCGGGCGCAGAGGCGAAAAAAACGGTTGCGAGCACGGGACTGCGCGAGGCCGTGCGGCAATTGCCTGCCCAGCAGCGCCTGCTGTATCTGTTGCATGAGCTTGAGGGTTATCCGCCGGCGGTACTGGGCGAGTGGCTTGATTTGGACGCGGCCTATTGTTCGCAGCTGATCCATCAAGCGCGGCTGCGACTGCGCGATGCGGTGGCAGCTTGAGCCAATCGCAGGTACACTACCTGAATGAGCACTATCGTTGAATCCAAGCCGGTCGTGCCCGTCACGCCGGGCGAATACAAGGTGGCCGACTTGGCATTGACCGAGTGGGGGCGCAAGGAAATCAGCATTGCCGAGCTGGAGATGCCCGGCCTGATGTCGATCCGGCGCAAGTACGCGCCGGAGAAGCCGTTGGCGGGCGTGCGCGTGAGCGGTTCGCTGCACATGACGGTGCAAACCGCGGTTTTGATTGAAACCCTGACGGCACTGGGGGCGACGGTGCGCTGGGCGAGTTGCAACATTTTCTCCACCCAGGACCATGCCGCCGCCGCCATTGCCGTAACTGGCGTGCCGGTGTTTGCCTGGAAGGGGGAAAGCCTCGAGGACTATTGGTGGTGCACCTATCAGGCGGTTTCCCACGCCGGAGGGCTGGGGCCGCAACTGATCGTCGACGATGGCGGCGACATGACGCTGCTCGTACACCGCGGTTACGAGCTCGAAAACGGATCGGACTGGGTGAAGTCGCCATCGGAATCGCACGAAGAAAAGGTCATCAAGGACCTGCTGGTGCGGGTGCAGGGCGAGGATGCGAAGCGCTGGCACAACATCGTGAAGGACTGGCGCGGGGTTTCCGAAGAAACCACCACCGGCGTCCATCGCCTGTACAAGATGCAAGAGGCAGGCTCACTGCTGGTACCGGCCATCAACGTGAACGATTCGGTTACGAAATCGAAGTTTGACAACCTCTACGGCTGCCGTGAATCGCTCGCCGACGGCATCAAGCGCGCCACCGACGTGATGGTGGCGGGCAAGGTCGCCGTGGTATGCGGCTATGGCGATGTGGGCAAGGGCTGCGCGCAATCGCTGCGCGGGTTTGGCGCGCGCGTGATCGTCACCGAGATCGACCCGGTCAACGCGCTGCAGGCCGCGATGGAAGGCTTTGAGGTGGCGACGGTGGAAGACACGCTCGGCCGCGGCGACATTTACGTCACCTGTACGGGCAACTGCGACGTGATCCGCATCGAACACATGCGCAAGATGAAGGATCAGGCGATTGTGTGCAACATCGGCCACTTCGATAACGAAATCCATGTCGACGCCCTGAACGCCGCCAAGGATGCCACCCGCACCAACATCAAGCCGCAGGTCGATCAGTACCGCTTCACGGACGGCCACAGCATATTCCTGCTCGCCGAAGGGCGCCTGGTGAA
>JBOHZI010000349.1:0-2187 GCA_050738295.1 Gammaproteobacteria bacterium | reverse complement strand
CCCTCTTTCTTCGCCGAACTCAAACGCCGCCACGTGTATCGCGTGGCGATCGCCTATGTGGTTGCTGCCTGGTTGCTGCTGCAACTCGGTGCAATCGTGTTCCCGGTGCTGCGTGCCCCGAGCTGGTGCGAAGGCGTGCTGCTGGGCTTTCTGGTGCTGGGATTCCCGGTGGCGGTGCTGCTCGCCTGGGCCTTCGAGGTGACGCCGGAAGGCGTACGCCACACCGAATCCGCCGAATCCGAAGAGGCGCGCCCGAAGGCAACGGGACGACGGGTCGGGCACACGCTCAACTTCGCGATCATTGCAATTCTCGTGGCGGCGATCGGCGTGCTCGCGTGGCGGCAATTTCTGTATCGTCCACAACCACCACAAATCACCAAGGCCGTGAGCGCCGTACCCGCTTCAAGCGCAGCCGCGCACGCCGCTGCCGTATCGCCGCGGGCGACACCTGCGATACCGGGAAAATCCATCGCCGTGCTGCCGTTGGTGAACGAAAGCGGCGACCCCAAGGAACAGTATTTTTCCGACGGTTTGTCCGAAGACCTGATCACGGCGCTCTCGCAGTTTGCGGGCTTGAAAGTCATCAGCCGCGATTCGTCGTTCCGGTTCCGCAACAGCAATGACAGCAGCCAGGTCATCGGCGAGAAACTCGGCGTGGCGCATCTGCTCGAAGGCAGTGTGAGCCGCGAGGGCGGCGAGGTACGCATCAGCGCGGAACTGGTCAATGCCACCGATGGCACGACGCTGTGGTCCGAGCACTACGACCGGCCGTACAAGGACTTGTTCGCATTGCAGGACGACATCACGAAAGCGGTAGCGGACGTGCTCAAGGCGAAGCTGTTGACAGTGACCAGCAGCACGGCCGTGGTGCAGAGCGATCGGCCGCCGAGCGGCAATCTGGCGGCGTATAACGCGTATCTGCAAGGTCAGTTCTATTATCAACGCGGCAGCGAGGCGGATCTTTATCAGGCCATTGCGCAGTTCACTGCGGCGACCCGACTCGATCCACACTACGCTGCGGCATACGCTGGGGTGTCAAACACTTGGACGCTCCTGGCGGGATACGTGTTGAGCGGCACGGACAAGCCAGGTGCCTATGCGAAGGCGCGCAACGCGGCTCAAACCGCGTTGCGGCTGAATCCTGAGTTGGCGTTGGCGCACGATGCGTACGCTACGGTGCTGGAAAATGCCGACTTGGATTGGAGCGGCGCACAAGCCGAACTGCGTCGTGCCCTGGAACTTGCGCCGGGGAGTCTCTTGACCCAGTTCGAGCTCTCGAGCACATTGGCCGATCACGGATTTCCGGAATCCGCTGTCAAGCTGGTTCGGCAACCACTGTCCGGCAATCCCTTGCAAGCATTCTGGACCACATGGCTGGCTTCGTATCAGGCAGCACTTGGCCGGCTGGACGAGGCTGAGGTGACCGCCCGCGGAGCGGTCGCACTCGCCCCGCAAGCAGCATTCAGCTACCGGAAATTGACGGCCATCGAGGTGTTGCGTGGCGACGCCTCAGCGGCTTTGGCCGCTGCCCGGAGCACACCGCCCGGGCGCAATCAAGATATTGCCATGGCGTGGGCGTTGCAGATCGGCCCGGATCGCGCGGCGGCGGATGCCGCACTGAAAAATCTGATCGCCAAGCATTCGGGCGATTCCTCGTACCAGATCGCCGATGTGTTTGCGTTGCGCAAAGACCCGGACAACATGTTCAAGTGGTTGGATCAGGCATGGATCAATCGTGACGATGGCATCCAGTATCTGCTCTACGACCCCATGATCTTGCGCTACAAGAACGATCCGCGCTTCGCGGCCTTCTGCAAAAAAGTTGGTCTGCCGACCACCACCGCCGCGAAGGCCATGCCATGAGCGCCAAGCCCTCTTTCTTCGCCGAACTCAAACGCCGCAACGTGGTGCGCGCGAGCGTGCTCTACATCGGCGCCGCCTGGGCGCTCGCACAGGGCATCGCGCAATTGATGCCGGTATTCGGTGCGCCCGAATGGATCGCGCGCTGGTTCGTAATCGCGGCGTGCATCGGCTTCCCGTTCTGGGTCGCGTTCGCGTGGTTCTATGAATTCACGCCGCAGGGGCTGAAGCGCGAGAGCGAGATCGTGCCGAATGATTCGGTTACGCATGCCACCGGCCGCAAACTGGACAAGTGGATCATCGCAGTGCTGACGCTCGCGGTGGTGC
>JBOHZI010000348.1:0-2245 GCA_050738295.1 Gammaproteobacteria bacterium | reverse complement strand
ACGCCGGATGATGCAGGAGTCCCTGGAAGCGATTTTGGCGCTGTTTCGCGCAGCGCCCGGCGAGCTGGTCAACCGCCACTCGGACTGGTTCACGCTGCGCGACGCACAGTTACACATCCGTCCATACACCTGGCCGTACCCGGAAATCTCCACGGCGGCAATGATTTCGCCATCCGGCCCGCGACTCGCCGGTGCGCTGGGCACGTCGCTGCTGTCGCTGTCGATGTCGGTACCCGGCGGCTACGCGGCACTGGAAAACACTTGGGAAGTGGTGCGCGAACAGGCCGGCAAAGCCGGACACGACGAGCCGGACCGGGCCGGTTGGCGGGTACTCGGCATCGTGCATCTGGCGGACACCAGAGATCAGGCGATCGACGACTGCACTTATGGGTTACAGGATTTCGCCAAGTACTTCGGGGCGGCCGGGTTTGTGCCGCTGGCCAATCTGGTCGAAGGCTCCCAGACACCCCGGGAGTTCGTCGAAGACTATGCGGCCAAAGGCAACTGCTGCATCGGTACACCGGATGACGCGATCGGCTATATCGAGGACCTGGTGGACCGGTCGGGCAGTTTCGGTACATTCTTGCTGCTCGGCCATGACTGGGCGTCGCCGCGGGCAACGTATCACTCCTACGAGTTGTTCGCGCGCAAGGTGATTCCCCATTTCAAAGGACAACTGGCGGCGCCGCGGGCATCGCACGACTGGGCTCGCGGTATGCGAGAGCAGTTGTTGGGCCGAGCCGGAGAAGCGGTAGTGAAAGCAATCAGCGAGCACACCGACGAACTCAAGCTGAAAAACGAGCAGAACTGATGCGGGCCGCGGTACTGCGCGGCGGCATGGTTTAACGCAAGGCACTGGCTGGCCGGAAATCGGGCAGGGCATTTTGAAAAACGGGTCTAGTGCGATCCGACAGGAGTTGTTAGTCTGCGTTCCTGGCCCATGAACTGGGAAGGCGTGTCGATGAGGCTCAGGCAGCAGGCCGTCGCTTTCACGGCGTGGGGCATTGACGGGTCCCGCCATCTGGTCGGGCTGGAATCGAATCGCTGCAAGGTCCGAGCATGTCGCTGATCACAGGTAAGCGACAGCAAGCCGTCGGTCAAGGCACCGTGCACCCCACCCTCGGCCGCACCGAATTTCAACCACAATCGAAGAGTCAGTTGCGAAAGTTGAAGGGAGCATCATGATACGAGCCAGGTTTCGAATGCGCGCTGCGATCTCTGCGGCCAGCGGCACAGTGGTGGCCGCATTGGCCCTCGCCGTAGCCCCCACCGTCTACGCTGAGGACGAAGCCTGGGGCGCGATTTCCGTCTCGCCAGATGGACAGGCCGTCGGGGTAGCGACGAATCAGCCGAATGAGTATTTGGCCAACACGGTGGCGAACTCTGACTGCCAACAAAACAACCCCGCCTGCAACGTGCTGATTACCTTCAAGGATCCCGACTGCGGTGCCGTTGCTAAAAACGGGGATCAGTATTTCGGGGATAGCGGCGCCACGCAGCAGCAAGCCGAACAGAACGCCATGAACCAGAGTCCCGGCAGCACGGTCCTCCGCTCAGCATGCAACAACCCAGCCGCAGGCGCCAGCACCACGCCCACAAGCACGAGCGCGAGCACCACACCCTCAACCACCACCACCGCACCCGCAGGCGGGTAATGGCGGTGCTGGGTCGGGTTTAGCGAAACGTGAAGGCGTCGAGTTTGGTTGGTATGGCATAGATTTGGGGTGAAAGCGATCACCGGGCACACCGACGAACTCAAGCTGAAAAACGAGCAGCACTAATGCGCGCCGTGGTACTGCGCGGCGGGCGCATGGTCTATCGCGACGACGTACCCGATCCAATACCCGGTGAGGGCCAGGTGCTGGTCGCGGTGCGTTCGTGTGGAATCTGCGGCTCCGACCTGCATTTCGCTGCACACAGCGACGAAATGGTGTCGTTGTCTGCGCAGATGGCGGCGAGTCTCGGCGTCGGCGATATCGGCGTTGACCTGAGCCGTGACATCATCATGGGTCACGAGTTCAGCGCCGAAGTCCTAGAAGCCGGGCCCGATACCGACACCTACTCGCCGGGGACCCTTGTCACGTCCATTCCAGTGCTGGTGTCGGACAAGGGTGTCCAACCCATCGGCTTTTCCGACAGCACTGCCGGCGCCTACGCCGAACGGATGCTTTTGTCTGCGCCGCTGCTGGTCCCGATTCCCAACGGCCTGAGCCCCGGATATGCCGCGCTGACCGAACCGATGGCG
>JBOHZI010000347.1:0-2250 GCA_050738295.1 Gammaproteobacteria bacterium | reverse complement strand
CTCCAGTTATCGCGCCGAACAGGTTCTCAAGCATAACAATGTCGGCCTCGACGCGGTGGTCGTCGACGGAATCCGCCAGACGACCTCGATGCGGTGCTGACGCGCAGGCTCGACGATCGTCGGCAGGCTGCGCTGCCATTCGCGGTACTGGGCGGCGTTGCGATCATCGCAGGCGGTCTCGTTGCCGCGGCCGTCGCACGGCATCCGGCGCAGCACCTGGTTTGGATGTCGGCCTACCTCGTCCTGATCGTCGGGGTCGCACAATGCGTGTTCGGGGTGGGACAGGCATTGCTGTCGCAACGCGCGCCTTCCAGAGCGTTGGTGTGGGTCGAATGGATCGTGTTCAACCTCGGCAATGCCGGCGTGATCGCCGGCACCCTGCTTGGAGGGTTCGTTCTTGTCTTCGTGGGTACGGCGCTGTTCGCCGCCGGCATCGTGCTGTTTCTCGTTGCTACTCACGGGAGTTGGCGTGCCGGGTGGCTTGCGGGTTATCGCCTGTTGCTCGGGTTGATCCTCGTCAGCTCGCTGGTCGGGCTGGCGCTTTCGGCCATCGCCAATCCGAACTGATGGCAGGCGGCTGATGCCTTAGTTCCAGGGCTTGGCTTCGGCCAGCAGCGAGCGCAGCCGTTCTTCGCCGACACCCGCAAGCAACTGTTCGGCTTCGTGAAAATTGGCCGAATCCAGGGTCGTGTGCAAAACGCCTTCGGCGCCGATGCGGCCGAAGACCATCAGCACGTTCCCGAACGATGCTTCCATCAAGGCCGCCTGCCAGTGTCCGCCCCGTTCGTCATCAAAACTGCGCATGGTGACGTCTTCAGGAAAGGGATCAACAGGATACACGTGCGTGCAAGCCCTGTTCATGCGATAATTGGGCGTCGACGGTACCAAGACACGAGACAGTGTGCGCATGACGACTTGGAGTGGTGGGTGCCATTGCGGTCGGATCGCCTTCGAAGTCGATGGCGAGATCGACACCGTGGTGGAGTGCAATTGTTCGCATTGCCAACCTAAAGGTTATCTGCTTTGGTTTCTGCCGCGCGAGGCATTGCGGCTCTCCACCCCGGAAGCGGACATGAGCACCTACCAGTTCAACAGGCATGCAATAGCCCACCATTTTTGCCCGGTCTGCGGCGTGTCGCCGTTTGCGGCAGGGGAGCGGAATGGACACCCGATGGCGGCGGTGAACGTGCGCTGCCTGGAAGGGGTCGAACCGACGGAACTGAAAATCAAGCATGTCGACGGTCGCAGTCTTTAGCAGTCGTCGGCCTGCGAGGATGTTCCTTCTCGCTTGATCAACAAGTTCGCCCAGTCTCGACCCGGTAGATCGAGTGTGTAAAGCTACAACATGAGGAAAGCTGCAGTGTCCACAAAACGGAACAGCAAGCCCGCCGGAAAGGGCGGAAAGACGGCGCGCAAGACGACGGCGAAAAGACCCAAAGCCGCGAAGAAGGTTGCGGGGCGCACGTCGCCGAGGGTCACGAAGAAGGTCACGAAGGTTGTCAGGAAGCGGGCACGCGCGCCCACAAAGAGCCACCCCAAAGCCAAGGTGGCCTCACGGCCTGTCGCCAGGACCAGGGCGGCCCAGCGACCTGCGGTCAAGTCCCGGACGTCCACGAAGAAACAGGCCACGCCGCCCGCCAGGAAGAAAGACGTCTCGCGGCCTGCTTCGGTCAAGACTGCTGCGAAGGCGGTTGCCGCGGCCCGTGCCAGCGCCAGCAAGCGACGTCCGCCGTCCTACATCCCGCGTTCCCGGTTCAGCGACGACTGGATGCTCGGCGGGCCCGTGGAATTGCCGCGTCAGCCCAGCCCGGCCGCGCATACGCCAACCCGCAAACCGCCGAAACCCCGCGCGCCCAAGCCCAAGGCCATCAGCCACGAGCAGGCGGTGGCGAACCTGAAGGCGCTGCTGGAATCGCGCAAACGCAAGGATCGCGGCGGCGATGCGGGCGCGTCCGCATCGAAAGGCGCTTGACACACACCGGGACGGCAGACTGCCTGATGGCTGTTCGTCGCGGGCGTACCTGAACGGTTAGCGTTTTAATAACAAAACTCTTCAGTTCACATTTACCCGGGCGTGGGATACTTGTCCCACCTTCACAAGGGGTGACAGCCATGCAACGGACATCTCGCTCGATTCGGAACAAGCTCATGGTCGCGTGCGCGTTCGTGGTCGCGTGCGTGCTGGCGGCGCCGACGGCTTTCGCGCACGACGGTCGTTCCCATCATTCGAACAACGGTGCCGACGTGCTC
>JBOHZI010000346.1:0-2259 GCA_050738295.1 Gammaproteobacteria bacterium | reverse complement strand
ACCGGAATGGTTCAAGGCGACCTTGGATGCATGGATCTATGCAGCTGACCTACATTCGGGAAAGATATTCCGTTGCGTCTGCAGGGCGGGTAAATGCTGGGGCGATGGTGTAACGGAACGCGTGGTCTGGCACGTGGTCAAATCGTATGCCGCGAAAGCCGGCTTTACTGGTCTCGCTCCTCACGACTTGAGGCGCTCGTGCGCGAAACTCTGCCACTCTGCAGGAGGTGAGTTGGAGCAAATTCAGTTCCTGCTCGGACATGTTTCTGTGCAAACGACCGAGCGTTATCTCGGCTGCAAACAGCGCATTCGTGGAGCTGTCAATGATCGCATCGGCATCGAGCCATAGCGTCTGCCTCAAGGAACACAACGCCTACAAACCAGCCGAGTGCATTCTGGATTGCCGACGATCCGGGAGTTATCGCGTCAACCTCCCAAGTGTCTGCTAATCAGAACCATTACGGCCATTTCTGCATTCTGATGCGTTCGCCAACGCTACGGCTGAGGCGGGGCAGGCGTGAGGCCATGCCGGCGCATGATCTCGGCCATCTTTAGTCGGTCCAGCGGACCGCCAGCCGCCGCGTTGATCACTTCGGCAGCCTCGCGGAAAAACTGCGGACCAATTGCTGCCGGCGTGATCACGCAAAGCGCCTTAACGTCCCGGCTCCCCTGGTTATCGAACCGGTGAACGGCGCCGCGCGGAATGCAGAGCGCCTGGCTGGGACCGACGTCGATTTGTTGTCCGTCGACCGTCCAGGTCAACACTCCGTCGATGCCGTAGATTGTCTCCTCGTAGTGGTCGTGGCTGTGTGCTGGGCCCGGAAGGCGTTGCGCGGCTGGGACCGCGAGCTCGAAGGCCGCGATGGTGCCGGTCGAGTTGTCCCCGGTGAGCAAGAAGCGCACCGTGAGTGGCCCGACATGAATGGTTTCCTCGGAAGGGTTAACACGGTGGCCGATGGTTTGTTGTGTCATGCGGATCTCTCCTCTCGTAGACTGTGTTTAGTATAGTAAACATAGTTTACTAACGATGTCAATCGCCTCTTCGAAAAAAAGCCCTCCGCCCAAAGCCGGCGACATGCTCATCGGCGCACTGCTGCGTGTTCCGGCTCAGGCGATCCATCGCCGTATCATCAAGGATCTCAATGAGGCGGGCTTTGAGGAGCTAAGCATGGCGCATATCGCAGTGCTCCAGTTTCCGGGTCCGCATGGGGTTCGCCCGAGCGCTCTCGCCGAGCGCGCTGGCATGAGCAAGCAGGCCATGAACCGGCTCCTCGGGAGCCTTGGAGAATGCGGGTATCTCATCCGGTCCGGTGCACCGGATGAGGGCCGTGCGCGAATTGTCCGCTTTACGCAGCGCGGGCACGCCGTGTACTCCAAAATCTACGACATACTCCGTGACATCGAGCGCGAATGGAGCGCGGAACTCGGATCCAAGGATTTCGCTCAGCTCAGAGAACTCCTCGCTCGCGTGTGGGACAGCCCGTTGATCCGCTAGCTGCGGATGTCCTGATTGCGCGCCACTCCGAAGTTGGGCTGTACGGGAGTCACCTTAACGTAAAACGCGCTAGTCACTGATTTGGTGATTTGGCAGGCACCGCGGTCCGAAATCTACCTGTGGGCGATTGAGCGCGACAGCGGGCCAGTTATTCACGAGACATTGTCCTCGGTAATCGCTAAAAGTGGGGTCCGTCCGAGTGATAATTCAGCCTGATAGCAACAGTGCGGCCAAGGGTCGACGCGATAGATGCTTCGATTCGCTCCAGGCGGGTCGTGTGACGGCAAGTCGGGTATCCGACCAGCAAAAGTGCTAATCTCTGCTATGTGTTACAGCGCGTCTGTACCATCTCGTCACCGGCAAACGACCGCTGCTTGAATGCGGGGAACGATGCCTGACTCAGCCATCCGTATACCCGATTTGATTCGCACACTGCGCAAGGATTGCTCCATGACACAGGTGGAATTGGCGGCCGCTCTTAAGGTTGCGCCCGCCTCCGTCCATCGCTGGGAAGCCGGGACAAGCAATCCCGATTTCGAACTGGCAGTCTCTCTTTGGTCTCTGGCAATTGAGCACGGATCAGCTACCTCTGCGCACTTTGCCCAGTTCCTCATGAGCCGCGCTACGGCCATTCGCCCTCTCTTTGAAGCCACGCAGGCTTCTTCAACGGAAGCTATGTGGTCTGAAATTGCGAGTCTTCCTGCGGAAAAGCATCACCTTGCGTTCGCTTTCGTCCGGATGCTGAAGCACAACAAGGATGAGAC
>JBOHZI010000345.1:0-2263 GCA_050738295.1 Gammaproteobacteria bacterium | reverse complement strand
GGATACCCAGCTCGGCCTGCCCGAAGTCAAACTCGGCATACACCCCGGCTTCGGCGGCACGGTGCGCAGCGTCGCCGTCATGGGCGTGTTACCCGCGATGAAAATGATGCTGCCTGGCAAGTCCCTGAGCGCCAAGGCGGCCAAGGCCGCAGGTCTGGTGGATCGTCTCGCCACGCCGGACGAATTGCGCGAACGTGCGTGTAATCTCGCGCTCAAGTCGCCCAAACCGCAACGTGCCCCGCTCTTGCAGCAGGTGATGTCGATGCCTTTCTCGCGACCGTTGGTCGGGATGATGCTGCGCAGGCAACTGAATGCCAAGGTGCGTGAAGCCCACTACCCTGCTCCCTACGCTATCGTGCGCTTGTGGCAGCGCCACGGCGGCGCGCTGCGCACGCAGAGTTTCGAGCTGGAAGCGCACTCCATCGCCGAACTCATGTGCGGCGAGACCGCGCGCAACCTTGTTCGCGTATTCCTGCTCCAGGATCGGCTGAAGGGCCTGGGTCGCGATACCCGTTTCAAGCCGCGCCGCGTACACGTTATCGGCGCGGGCACCATGGGCGGCGACATTGCTGCTTGGTGTGCCTCGCGCGGCATGGACGTGAGCGTGCAGGACCGCGAGGAAAAATACGTCGAGAAGGCTCAAGAACGGGCGCACACCTTTTTCGAACACAAACTCAAAACACCGGAGAAGGTCGAAGACGCCATGCAGCATCTGCATACCGATATTGCGGGCAAAGCGCTGGCCGATGCGGAACTGATTTTCCAGGCCATCATCGAGGACCGCGATGCCAAACAGACTTTACTCAAGGAGATCGAACCACAACTCGCCGAACACGCCCTGCTTGCCACCAACACATCGAGCATCCCGCTGGAAACACTAGCCGGCGCATTGAAACAACCCGAGCGCCTCGTGGGACTGCACTTCTTCAATCCCGTGACCAAAATGCCGCTGGTCGAGGTGATCTCTTCAGAACACACCGCCGATGCGGTAACCAAACAGGCGCTGGCCGCGGTGCGTGCGATGGGCAAACTACCGGTGCCAGTACGTAGTTCCCCCGGCTTCCTCGTGAACCGCATCCTGGCGCCCTACATGATGAGCGCACTGATGGCCTGGGACGACGGCGAATCCCTGGAAGACATCGACAGTGCGGCCGAGGATTTCGGCATGCCCATCGGGCCCGCCGAACTGGCCGATACCATCGGACTCGACATCGCCCTTGCCGTCGCCGGAGAACTCAAGGACGTCATCAAATTCACCGTGCCGGAAGCCACACGAAAACTGGTGGACGCCGGCCATGTCGGCAAAAAGAGCGGACGTGGCTTGTATACTTGGAACGACGGCAAGGCAATGAAGCAACAATCACGGCGCAGTGAAAACGTGGAGCTGACCGACCGCCTGATCCTGCCCATGCTCAACGAGGCCGTGCGCTGCCTGCGTGAAGGGATCGTCGCTGAAGCGGATTTGATCGATGCCGGCGTCATCTTCGGCACCGGCTTTGCTCCCTTCCGCGGCGGCCCGCTGCACTACGCACGCCGGGTTGGACCGGATAAAATCAAGGCCCAACTCACTGCCCTGGATCAGATGCACGGCCCGCTTTACACGCCAGATTCCGGTTGGGATACGCTTTAAGGTTCTTGCGGAGGTATTACATCGTCGTTCCCGCGAAAGCGGGAACCTAGTCAAAGCAGAATCCCGACAAAGTCGGGATATCAAGTTTCACTGGATTCCGGCTCGCGCTACACGCGTCCGGAATGACGCTGAGAACAAACACGCGTATCAGAAATGGCTCAAATCATTTATCTCTTGATCAGTCAAAGGAAAATCTAATGCACTTCGAAACCCCGCCAAACGACCGCCATGTATCGGTCTGCACCGTCGCCATGCCACGCGACACCAATGCCCTCGGCGATATCTTCGGCGGCTGGCTGATGTCGCATGCCGATATTGCAGGCGCCATCATGGCCTATCGCCGTGCACAGGGTCGAGTCGTCACCGTGGCCGTAGATGCGTTCGTTTTTATAAAACCCGTGTATGTGGGTGATTTAGTTAGCTTTTATACGGACGTAAACAAGGTAGGACGCACCTCCTGCACGATAGACGTGACCATGTTTGCCGAAAGCGACTGGGGTGGCGAAGACGTCCGCCGAGTTGCCACCGCCACCATGACCTACGTCCACGTCAACGAACAGCACCGCCCTACCCCGATTCCAGATTTACCTTCGAACTAAACTGCTACGCCTTCTCTTGCACTTGGGGCACTGA
>JBOHZI010000344.1:0-2291 GCA_050738295.1 Gammaproteobacteria bacterium | reverse complement strand
CACCAGGGCAATCGCCAGCGTACGAATCAGAGTCTTGGTAGTCACGGCATAAGCCTCATCGGTGTACGTCCAATGGCATCAGCATAAAACATAACGCTATCCGGGGCGAACCTTACGCGGTGGATTCGGTCATAATGTGCAGCCAGACCGCTCATCCCCGTGGAGTAAACATGAAGCCGATTCGTTCCCGAAGCAGTAACCCAGCGCTGCGTGTGCTCGCTTCCCGAGGCATTCCACAAGCGAGGGCGGGTGAAGGCGCCATGACCGTCGGCGGCACCGTCAACAAGACCATCGTGCTAGTGGCGCTCGTCGTGATCGGCGCGGCCTGGGTGTGGAGCCGATATGCTGCTGCCTTGGCCGTAGACCCGCAGACAGCAGGCAGCGCGGTCTCCGGGTATCTCATCGGCGGGTTCATTGGCGGGCTGGTGCTGGCGCTTGCAACAGCCTTCAAGCCCACTTGGGCACGTGTAACTGGACCGCTCTACGCGGTGCTGGAAGGTCTCGCGATAGGAGGCATTTCAGCGTTACTCGATAATCGCTATCCCGGCATCGTGATCGAGGCGGTGGGGCTCACCTTCGCCGTGATGATCGGCATGCTGTTGATCTACCGCACCGGCCTCATCAAGGTAACCCCCAAACTGCAGCGTGGAATCATCGCCGCTACTTGCGGCGCCTTTCTGTTCTACGGAGTGGCCCTTTTGCTGAGTATGTTTCATGTGGACACTTCCATGCTGTTTGGACACTCCAAACTTTCGATCATCATCACCTTGGTGATGATAGCGATCGCAGCGTTCAACCTGGTGCTTGATTTCCACTACATCGATCAGGGCGCTCAAGCCGGTTTACCACGCTACATGGAGTGGTATCTGGCCTGGGGCCTGACTGTCACACTGGTGTGGCTGTATATCGAGTTTCTGAGGTTGCTCTCCTCGTCCCGCAACTAGACTTCAGATCTCGGATTCCTCTCGCCAAGGCGCAAAGACGCCAAGCAATTTAATTATTCGGTAGGCGTCTTTGCTCGAGCTAAAGACTCGTGAGGGCGGTTTTGAAGCGCACGAGAGCTTCGTCGAGGGTGTTGCGGCTACATGCGAAATTGAGGCGCACGAAGCCGGGTGCGCCGAATTCGGTGCCGTCGGAGAGGCCGAGGCCGTGGTTTTCCAGATGACGGGCTGGGTTTTCGATGCCTGTCTCGCGCAGATCCATCCAGTAGAGGTAGGTGCCTTCCGGGGCTACGGCACGGATGCCTGGTAATTCCGCGAGCACTTCGGTGACGCGGTCGCGGTTGCCACGCAGGTAGTCAATCAACTCCCCATGCCAGGCCCAGCCGTCGCGGTACGCTGCTTCGGCGGCGGCGTAGGCGAGCGCGTTGACGTAGGGCAGGACGCCGTCGATGGCGGCTTGAAAGCGTTTGCGCAGGGCGGGATCGGGGATCACCGCGCAGGCCAGACCCAGACCGGCGAGGTTGAACGTCTTGCTCGGCGCCATGAGAGTGATGGTGTGCGCCGCGAGCTCCGACGACAATGCGCCAAAAGGTTGGTGGGCGAGGCCGGGTTCGAGCACCAGGTCGGCGTGCAGTTCATCGGCCACTACGAGCGTGTCGTGCGCCAATGCTCGCTCTGCTATCGCTTTTAGTTCGGCGCTGCTGAAGACGCGCCCGCCCGGATTGTAGGGATTGCACAGGTAGAACAGCCGGCCCCCGTCGTCGAACGCCTGCTCCAGAGCGTCGAGATCGAAACTCTGACGGCCGTTGTCATCAATGAGCATGGGGACTTCGAACAGGCCGCGTTCCATGTGCGCGGGCGCGGCGAGAAACGGTGGGTAAATCGGTGTGGTGGTGACGACGCGATGTGCTGGCTCGATCAGACGGCAGGCCGCATGCAGGGCCGGAACAGAACCCGGCAACCACACCAGCCACTCGGGTTCGACGGCCCAACCATGGCGGCTCAGGGCATAGTCGCGGAAGACCTCGGCGAGGCTGTCGGTGGCGTGGGTGTAACCGAAAACACCGTGCTCAACGCGCCGTTGCAGGGCTTCAACAACAGCCGGCGGGGCAGGAAAATCCATGTCCGCGACCCACAGCGGCAACACGTCGCGTCCGCCGTAGCGGTCCCATTTGACGCTCGCGGTATGACGGCGTGCGGACTCGGAGGTAAATCCGGAGCGGCTCAAGCTCAATCGCGCTCGATCTTCTCGTAAAGTTGGCTGACGACGTCGCCACGGCGCGAGTAGGCGTGCTCGTGATGCTGTTCCTCGATCCATGTGTCGCGCTCGGCGACCGTTTCGAACCAGCG
>JBOHZI010000343.1:0-2337 GCA_050738295.1 Gammaproteobacteria bacterium | reverse complement strand
TGACCTTGGACAGGTAATCAGTGAAGTTGAAGGTGGTGCCGGAACCGTCCGAGCGATGCACCACGGTGATCTTTGCGCTGGGCAGCGCGATGTCCGGATTCAATCCGGCGATGGCAGGATCGGACCATTTCGTGATCTGGCCAAGGAAGATTTTTGCGAGTACCGAGCCGTTCAGCACCAGCTTGCCCGGCGCGATGCCCGGTACGTTGTACGCCGGCACGATCCCGCCGATCACGTCGGGAAACTGGCCCAGGCCGAACTTGTCCAGCGTGGCCTCGTCCAGCGGCATGTCGCTGGCGCCGAAGTCGACGGTACCGGCCTTGATCTGGGCGATGCCGCCGCCGGAGCCGATCGACTGGTAGTTGACGCGGTTGCCGGTCTTCTCGGCGTAACTCGCGGCCCATTTGGAAATGATCGGATAGACGAAGCTTGAACCGGCGCCGGTGATGTCGGTGGCGTGCGCGGCGGCGCCGAAACCCAATACGGCTGCAGCCGCGACGGCGATCATTCGAAGTTTGCGGGAACGTCTGGACATCGGTTTCTCCTGGTGCGCGGTGGTTGTCTGCGCACTTTGTAGAACCGATGCGTTGCAGTTCGATGATCCGGATGTTGCAGATCGATGACAGCGCCATCCGATGCGTACTGTTCAACACCCATTGGTGATTCGTCATTCCGGGGCCGCCCGCGCTGTTTGCGGGCGGAACCCGGAATCCAGCTTTTGATTTCCATTGCGCAAGAGCTGGATTCCGGGTTGCTCCGCGAAGAAGCCGCGCAGCCCCCGGAATGACGAGCTTTGTAATTTGTACCCAAGCGTCGTTCTGCTGACGAACGACGCGAAGCGTATATCGGCGTGTCACCGAACCGTCACGCAAATGCCAATTCACCGTAACCGTCGTCGCGCATATTTGACCGCGTTGCTTCCATCCAGATCAAGGAGAAATGTGTGCGCACCAAGATGCTTGCCGTGGCCATCGCCGCCGGTTTGACAATCACCAGCCTGGGCGCGCTGGCCCAGTCCCCGCCCGCGGGCAGCGACGCCGGAGAGCTTGCGCAGTTGCAGGCGCAATTGGCGACGTTGCAAGCCAAGGTCACCCAACTCGAGCAACAGCAGCAGGCCGAAGCAGCCACGCCACCACCGGCGAAGAGCGATGCCGCTGCCTGGGCGGAAAAGACCAAGATCAGCGGCACGATGTATGCGGACTTCACCAATCTCGACCAGACCAGCAACGGCATCAAGAGTGCGTCCTCGGGGACGGGACTGGACGTCAAACGCTTCTATCTGTCCATCGACCACACGTTCAACGACATCTGGTCGGCCAACCTCACCACCGACTTCAATTACGTCAGCAATGACGGCGAGACCCAGTTGTTCGTGAAAAAGGCTTACCTGCAGGGTGCGTTTTCGAAGCTCGCGACGCTGCGCGTCGGTTCGGCCAGCACGCCGTGGATTCCGTACGTGGAAGATTGGTACGGCTACCGCTTCGTCGAGAACACCCTGGTCGATCGCTTGAAGTTCGGCAATTCCGCCGATTGGGGCCTGCACCTGCTGGGCGACAGCGGCACGTTCGACTACCAGGTGTCGATGGTCAACGGCGGCGGCTACAAGCATCCGAACCGTTCCAACAGTGTCGATTTCGAGGCACGTGTCGGCTTCACGCCGATCAAGGGCTTCGTGGTCGCGGTCGGCGGGTATTCGGGCAAACTCGGGGAGGACACCGCGGTTTCGCCCGCGCTGCACGATGCGCATCGCTACGACGCGATGGTCGCCTGGAACGCGAACGGCCTGCGCCTCGGCGCGGAATGGTTCAAGGCGGACAACTGGAACAACGTCACCACGCCATTCGCGGATTCGGCGGACGGCTGGTCGCTGTGGGGCAGTTACGATTTTGAACGCGTTTCGGTGTTCGCGCGCTACGACCGCGCAAATCCGAGCAGGGATGTCGATCCGAGCCTGAAGGACACCTACTGGAATGCGGGCGTGGCCTTCCCGATCACCAAGGGCGTGACAATCGCGGTCGCCTACAAAAACGAGCGCCTGCGCAACGACAGCAGCGTCGACGTGAAAATCCGCGAGATCGGCGCCTGGGGCGAGGTGAAGTGGTGACAGGATGTCGTTCCGTCTCCGGTTCGATAGTGGCTTATTTCCACAAATGATCGTCATTCCGGGGCTGCCCGCGCTGTTTGCGGGCAGAACCCGGAATCCAGCTCCTGGCCTTGATACGCGAGAAGCTGGATTCCGGGTTCCATCGCCGGTGAATCCGGCGGTGGCCCCGGAATGACAATGTTTCAGTAACTTGTGAAGTGAAAATGGAATCAGAATCCTGGCCAGCACAGGGA
>JBOHZI010000342.1:0-2347 GCA_050738295.1 Gammaproteobacteria bacterium | reverse complement strand
ACCAACAGCACACGCCCGCAGCGCCCCATCGGCCGGGCGAAGCACCGGAACAACTGGAAGAAGCGCAGCCGGGGAAACCGGCAAAGGCAACGGTGCCGGCGACGCCTCGCGAAGAACCACCAGCCAAAGCAGACACGCAAGAACCGTAGCCACCAGCGCGACAGCGTAATACGCCCAACGCATCGCAACCCCCAATCTCGGCACCGTCCCATTTGTCAGGCAAGGATAGTGCCATGCGATACGAAGAAATCGGAGAGCCGTTCGGCGC
Source organism: Gammaproteobacteria bacterium (assembly GCA_050738295.1). Lineage (GTDB taxonomy): Bacteria > Pseudomonadota > Gammaproteobacteria > JAKDMP01 > JAKDMP01 > JBAUSV01. The sequence goes on along the minus strand of JBOHZI010000342.1, from coordinate 2,079 downwards.
CGGTTAGACCTACGACGAAGCCGGCACGATCTTCACACCAGCGGCTGCCGCGCCACCTCTACGCCCGGCCAACGCTGGCTCTCCGCCGAAGCGAGGAGCCGTTGTTGGCGCGGAGCGCAAACCCGGAACAAACGACGGTCAGCAGGTCTTCACGTGACGCATCCGGCGGCGACCGAATCCGACCAGTGCGAGCATCGCTCCGAGTCCGGCGAGCATGTCGAAGATCGAGGACGGTTCCGGGACCGCAAGGCGGCCCGCCTGGATGACCCCCGACGCGACCGGCAGCACAGGATCGTACTGCCCCGCTACATAATCCACGCCGCCGTCGGTCAGCGCGAATGGCACATCCAGTCCATGGATCACGATCTCCCGAAACGTCAGCGGGAACAGATCGCTTTCATCGAAGCCGGCGGCGTAGATGCTGCTGTCGGTCAAGTCGTAGATCTCTGTGAAGTTGATCGTTCCGCTCGGCGCGGTCGGAAAGTCGCCGAGCGCGCCGCCGGGCGGCGAACTCAACGGCACCAGGATCGGGCCGTAGGTCATTTGACCCTCGCCAAGCTCGATCACACCATCGTTATTTGCGTCGACCGCCGCCAAGGTGGGGGTCACGGCCTGGGTGGGGTTCCCGACTGAATCGAACGGACCGTGGATATGCTGCGGATGCACCTCATTGGGCATGAGACCGGTGGCGTGGATATGCACCGTCAACAGGTTGTTGTCGAGCTTGAGGCTCGCCGTACCCAAGACGCCCGAGTCGTTGAGCGACGTGAACGTGACGTTGTAGAACGACGGCGTAGCAAGGGCCAAGGCGGGTATCGTCAGTAATCCCGCCGCGAGCGCGAGCATCAGCCCTCGTGACTTCAAATGTCGGTTTTGCATTTTTATTCTCCACTCCGTTGGAAGGGGCGACCGATTGCAAGCCCCGCAGGCGAAATGGAGGCACAGAGGTACGCATTTCTGGGCAGGAACAACTCGGTCATGAACCGTTAGGCATATCCCGTGCCATGTGATAATTTCAACCGAAACAAACACCTATTTGGCCGCCGCCGTTTAAGGCCTCGATTTCCGTAAGGTCTCCCGACAAAACGCTGAGGTTTGCGTAAGATTTACCCACACAATCTGGATCAAGGCCGCGTCCCGGGCTTGTTTCTGTCAAGAATCCTGACACCGCAGGACCGAAAGCCCATCGATCGCGCTGCATTCGCGCGGGTCGCAGCGAAAACCGCACCCATCCCGGAAGCGAACCGTCGCGACCGACAGCAGCGGGTCCAGGTGGTGTGAAAACGTGTTTGCCTTGTACGGGATGTCGTCACCAACCGGATGGAAGTGGAAGTGCGCGTACCGTACGTGGATTCACATACTGACACTACCAGCCGCGAAATCCTCACCGGGAGCGCCACCGATCGGGTGTCACCACCAGCGGCAGGGGCCTGGGCGACATCGAGGCCACCCTTCGCTACCCGCTCAACGATGGCGGCGCGAGTCGCCTCTATTTCATCGGCTGGCTCCGCTGCAAATCGCGAACCGGGCGCGACCTGTTCGACGTGACCACCGACTGCGTCCAGCGCTGCGTTGCGAACACGACCGGTACCGGACTGCCGCTGGAGTCGCCGACCGGCTCCGGCTTCTGGTCGGGTCGAACGCCGTCTATTCCGAGTTGCGGGATAGATCGTCGCCGATCAGCCCGCGCGAGCGGTAACGCTTCAACATGTTGTAGACGGTCTTCCGCGAAACGCCCAGCATCCGGGCCGCCAGACGTTTGTCGTAGTGGCAGTGCACGAGCGTCTCGAGCAGTACCGTGCGCTCGACGTCTTCGAGGGGCGTGCCGATGCCAAATCGGATGGTTTCTCGATCGGTGGCATTGCTCGGCGATTCGGGCCTCTCTATACCATGGCTCAGGCGATCGGACGAGCGGCGATACAATGGCTGTTCGAGTTCCATGGCGATCTCGACCGCGGCGGCGTCGTCGCCCATGATGTAGTGTCGCTTCACGACGTGCTGCAATTCGCGCACGTTGCCGGGCCATGATCGCAATACCAAGTGATGCAACGCCTGCTCGCTCAACTGCTTGCACGTACC
>JBOHZI010000341.1:0-2371 GCA_050738295.1 Gammaproteobacteria bacterium | reverse complement strand
GGTCACAGTCGCACGGTAGCCGACGCGCCGGGCGGTGCGGGCGTGGGGACTGGAGGTGCTGTGTGCGGATGCGGCGCAATACTCAAGCTCACTGACCGCGGTGCTGCTGCCACAGGGGCACGATGAGGCACGATTCAGAAAGCTCGCGCTGGAGCGCTTCAATCTGTCGCTGGGCGCGGGGCTGGGCAAGCTCAAGGGCCATGTCTTCCGTATCGGCCACCTGGGGGACTTCAACGACCTGATGCTGTGCGGCACGCTTGCCGGCATCGAGATAGGCCTTGCACTCGCCAACGTCCCCTATTCCAAAGGTGGACTCGACGCCGCAATGGACTATCTCGGTGCTGCGCCGATATCCGGCGCCGATCGCGTAACGCGGGCTGCATGATCAGTCATCGCCCGAAACGTGGGGAACATGTGGCTGGAAATGGCGGAATGAATGAGCGCGCGGCGTCGCGACGCGGCGCCGTAACAGCGGAATAACGCGGCGTAAGAAATCGCACCGCGAAGGCAGTCGATGCGCGTGCCGGCGCAACGGCATGTAACGGCAGGCGCATGATGTAGTCGCAGTTTTACACGTAGGATCATCCGAAGGAGGATATCGATATGCGATTCGTTAAAACCTTTGCCCTGCTGTTCGGGTTGTTTGCATTCACGCTCGGCACCGCCAATGCAGAGACCGTGCTCAAATTCGGCCACGTGGGTGCGCCGGGATCATTGTTCCAGACGTCGGCCGACCATTTCGCCAAGCTCGTATCCGAAAAGAGCAAGGGCAAAATAAAAATCCAGGTTTACGGTTCGAGCCAGCTTGGAAGCGACACCGAGATGCTGCAGAAGATCAAGCTCGGCACGCTCGATTTCGCGCTGCCTTCGACGGTAATGTCGTCGCAGGTCCCGGCGTTCGGGCTGTTCGAGATGCCGTACCTGGTGAAGGACCGCGCGCACATGAAGCGCATCGCGAAGAAGGTGGTGTGGCCTGATCTCGTGCCGATCGCGGAAAAGAAAGGCTACAAAATCATCGGGCTGTGGGAGAACGGCTTCCGCCAGATCACCAACAACGTACGGCCGATCAAGGTGCCGGCTGACCTGAAAGGAATCAAGCTGCGCACGCCGAAAGGCAAGTGGCGCGTGAAAATGTTCCAGGCATACGGCGCGAGCCCGTCGCCGATGGCGTTCTCGGAGGTGTTCGTCGCCCTTCACACCGGCGTGATGGACGGAGAAGAGAATCCCCTCATCCAGATTTATAGCGCCAAGTTCTACGAAGTGCAGAAGTACCTCTCGATGACCGGCCATGTCTACACGCCGGCATACGTGGTGGTTTCGCCGCGCAAATGGAAGTCGTGGCCGAAGAGCACACGCAAGATCCTCTGGGATGCCGCGCACGAAACGACACCCTGGGTCTACAAGACAGCTGCCAAACTGGACAAGGAACTGCTCGGCAAGCTCAAGACAGCCGGCATGAAGGTGAATGAGGCCGACAAGGACGCATTCATCAAGGCCAGCAAGCCGATCTACGAAGAGTTCTCGAAAGAAGTACCCGAGGGCGGCAAGTGGATCGCTGAGTGCCAGAAACTGCGCAATCAATAATGCGGGCACGCCCGCGCCACGCGGCGCGGGCATTTTTTTGACGGAGAGGGGCCGATGTCTTTTGCTGCCTGGCGGCGCGGTTTCGAACGCCTGCTGGAAGTGATCGTCGTTGCACTGCTGGTAGTGCTCACCGCGATCGTGATCATAGGCATCGTTTATCGCGAAATTGGCCATCCATTACCCTGGTATGACGAGGTGGCGTCGGTGCTGCTCGCATGGCTGACCTATTACGGCGTCGGCCTGGGTGCGCTCAAGCGTGCCCATATCAGCGTGCCCGGCCTGGTGCGGGCGACGCCGCCGCGCGTGCGGCTGGTACTGGCGGTCCTCTGCGAAGCCTGCGTGTTCGCGTTCTTTATCCTGCTCGCGTTTTTCGGCTGGAAGGTGCTGGGCGTACTGGCGGGGGAAACGCTGGTGACGGTTGACATTCCGGTGCAGTTGACGCAGTCGGCGATCCCGGTCGGGGCGATTCTGTTTCTGATCGCGGAGGCGATGTGCCTGCCCAGGGTATTGAGCGACGCGGCCGCAGGACGGGAAGCCTCGGAAGCCATAGCCATCGTGGAGGCGACCGAATAATGGCCGGAGTGGCGGTATTCGCGGGCATCCTGCTGCTGGTGCTGATCGACGTGCCGATCGCGGTCGCGCTCGGGCTGGTCGCCGTGGTTGCGATGGTGCTGGCCGATGGAGCGAGCTCGCTGGTCAATCTTCCGGTGGTGATGTACACCGGCGCCACCAGCTTCCCGCTGATCGCGATTCCGCTGTTCATTCTGGCCGGAGCGATCATGAACGC
>JBOHZI010000340.1:0-2392 GCA_050738295.1 Gammaproteobacteria bacterium | reverse complement strand
TCCAGCTTGAGATCAGGTTCAGGCTCGGAAGGCGTTTTCCGCCGCGTGCGTGGCGGCTGCATGCGGCTTACTGCTTCCTTCATGCCGTCGAGCACGTTTTTGGCTTGGCCTTGCTTTTCGATGGTGTCGGCAAGTGAATCAGCCTGATCCGGTTCAACACCCAGCTGCGTGAGAGCGCCGGAAATCTGCGGCGCGAACTGCAAATCCCCTGGTTTGATCGACGCGCCGCGCACCCGCTTGCCTTCGAAACGCCTTTTGGCATCGTCCATCAGGTTTTCCAGACCGATTGGCGCGATGTCCTCCAGCGAATCGATCTCGCTTTCGTTACCGGCAGCCAGCGCATCTATTATCGGTGCGACCGGAGCGAGTTCCTTATTTGCGACGTCTGCGATGAGTTGCGAGGTCAATGTTTCGGATCCGTCAAGCATTGCCCGCCACTGACTGGCGGCGAAGAGTTTGATCGCGATGTCAATGATTCCCTGGGTACGGCTGTACATGAGTTTTGCTAAATTGGGGTTAAGCGACACCGGGTTTCTCGTCCACTGAAAGTGCCACAGCACAGTGAGGAAGTCCTCCCATTCGCCAGGAGTATCCGGCGATTTTGCTTCGCGCAACCGGTCCCAGTAGTCGAGACCGTGGCCCACCGAGCGGCGTGCTTGCCGCACGTCCAGATTCAATACTCGACGCGCCTTGTTGGTGCCAACAAAGAGGATCGGCACCTGCAATTCGTTCGAGGCCGAAACCAGTAGCGTCATCAGCGTCTGCTTGTTCTTCGGCGCATTGGCAAGATTCTGGATTTCGTCGAGGATAAGCATGCCCACTGCGTGCATGTGCAGCACGCGTGCTACCCGGTCCATCAGCGTGCGATCACTAGGATGGGCACGTAGCGCATAGGTCTCGTAGTAGTGCGCGTCCGGTATCAGGCCATCAATTTGACGCAAAATCGAGTAGGCCAAGCCTTTCACGCTGGCGCCATCGTGTGGTGCTTCGACATGCAGATAGGGGATCTGCCACAGCGCGAGATCGGGATGGAAGATGACAGGCGGTTTTAACGCCATCACGCGTTTTACGATTGAAGTCTTGCCGTTGCCAGGCGGTCCGATGAGGGCGGTCGAAAGCTGTGGCGAGGTGCGTAGCGCATCGAGCGAGAAGGCGCGGTTCGTCTTTTGATTCTCGTAGAGCTGCTGGAAAATACGGGTGTGTTCGGCAGTGCGTGGAGCGCGCCCAACGTAGCCTTCGCGCACCATCGAGTCCATCGCGTAGGCCAGCCTCACCTGGCACGCAAGCGGCACCGTGAAGTTGGCAAGCCCCAGGATAAGTTGCGTGCGTTCGTGCGTGGGCCAGCTGCGCTGCTCCGGATTGAAATCCGGGTACTGTTGCAGCGCTCCGATCAGTTCGTCATCGTCAAGGCTCGGAGGCAGCGCCTCGATCAGCGGATTATTCCGGTAACGCGGGATGCGTTGCGTGCTGTATTTTGCGATGACACCCGGCCCCGCGAGATCAGTCGGTTGTGTATTCATGGAGCATCTCCTGGCGTTTGAGACGAATTTTTTCGGCAAGTGAAGGTGAGGCCCCCGGAGCGTTATCAGATGCGGCTGGCGATGGGATGGCCGTAACGCCCGCATCTGTTGAGGGGCGGGGCGTAAGCGGGATAATCGCCGCCGGAGCACGTCCGGGAGTTTCATTGATGCTGGGCATGGCACCCTCATTGCGCCGCCGCTCGCGGCGCTCGTTTTCGCGGTCGAGTTTGACGTCGGCACGCCGGGCACTGCGAGATTTGTCTTTTGTAACACGGCGCATATTTTTATCTGCCGCTTCGGCGATGGGATTTATCGCCGCATGGAAATCCGCCACTGCCTGGTGGTTACCTTGCTCGCCGGCGCGCTTAATGGCGCTTTCGACATACTGATAGGCTTTTACTTCGTCAAACGAAAATCCCTTGTAGCGATTGCTCGAACTCTTCTCGATGAGCCGCGCGGTGATGAATCGCGTCCTGTCGGCCGGATCATGGATATAGATTGCGTCGACCAGCCTGCGGTCATACGAAATGTTGAGTTTGTATGTGCCCCTTCCGGCACGTGTGAACCAACCGTCGCGAAGCGCTTCCTGGCAGCTGTAGTAGCAGCCCTTGAAGCGTACGCCTTGCCTGGTAACGGTGGCGACGTCTCGCTCAAGCAATGCAAAGCGCACGTGCCGCTCATCGTAACGGGTACCCAATGCACCATTGTGCAGCACGTCATCGGTCCAGATCTCGCACGGGCTGGGTGAGACATTCCGACTTAGCTGATCCGGCGAGAGCGGGTAGTTCTGCATCGTCTTGCGGTTGTGCAGAATGATGAAATTGAGTATGTACGCGATGAACTCGTCGAGCGTGAGGCAGGCGTCCTTTTCG
>JBOHZI010000339.1:0-2400 GCA_050738295.1 Gammaproteobacteria bacterium | reverse complement strand
CGAAGGCGAACTGCATCCGACGCCCCGAATCACGGCGCAAGCGCTCTTCGTATTGTGCAGAATTCATGGCCTCTTATTCTAAGGCCGACAAGATGCCAGCGCTCCCCGTGTTCGTTTTTATCGGTGACTGTGCCAGGACTACAGGCTGGTGCTCATCGTGAACAGGATGGCGGATCGAAGCAGAGCGTCGGCTCGGTTGCTGACTTGCACAAGGATGTCCGGATAGACGACGCGCTCTTCCTTTTCATCGTGACCGTCGAGCAGGCGCAGGAATTTGCGTCGGCCGTCCGGTTCGGAAAGCGCACCCAGGTACTGCCTGAGATATCGGTGCTCGCTCATAAGTCCATGCACCCAGGCCTCGCGCCCACCCGCTTCTATATAGGCCGGGAACAGCAGTTCTTCCTCGATATACAGGTGGCGTTCGAGCGCCGTACGCAGCCAACGCTGCGATTCATCTTCACCACGCAGCGCGCCCGCGAGTGTCGCTTCGATAACGGCATGATCGTGACCGAGATAGTCGGCAAGCCCGATCGGTTCGACCGCACGAGCCACCAATGCGACGAAATTGATCTTGTCCATGGCCAGCGGATGCCAGAACACCGTGCCGTCACTCGTCTGCATCGTGCTTTTCACCATCTCGGTGGCGCTACGTCCGTCGATGTGTCCGCGCACCAGACGACGCTCGCCGGCACCAAGCGTCTCCAGCAGATCCGCGAAAGTCACCGCATCGGTGACCGTAGCGTGGACAGCTTCGGCCAGCACGGCTTCACGCAGCAGTTTCGGTGAAGTCTCCGCCGGCTGGTTCTCGGCATGAATCTCCAGCTCGAACCGAGCGCCAGCGTCAAGATTCGCGACGCGCCAACGCATTCCCGGCGCTATCCAGCGAACCGCAGCCGCGCCGAGCGATTCGCGGCGGGTGTCCGTCGGTTCCAGCCATTCCAGATCCAGGCGGCCCGCAACGACGCGCAGCCGCTCCCAGCGGTTGATACGCGGCGCATGCCATTGCCTCAGGCGTGGCGGAATGTCAGTGTCGGTATAGACCCGCGAACGCCCCAACTGACGCAGGTCGGTGGGCGGCTTAACCCGGTTTGCCATCGGCGCGCGGTGAAATGAGAATGCGAGTGTAGGTCAGCACGAAGATTGCGAAGGCCAACGTCCACAGACCGACCGCAATCAGCATGAAGGTTTGCCAGCTCGCCGCGCCAAGGAAGGGACCAACGGCGCGCACCACGACGGCGGCAACGAGCAGCACATAAGCGAGCGTGGTTGATTTACTCGCAACGATCAGGCGTCCGGTGTGCCCCAGCGAAACGCGCGTCATCATGCCAAGCGTCATCAGGCCCAAGGCACCGACGGCGAGCACATGCAGCGGCACCCAGAAGGGAATCGGCGCGCCAAAGTCTTGTGCGGCCCACAGGGCAAGCCCCGCCGGCAGGCAGAAGTAGGCCGCTTGAAGTACCCACAGGATCGGACGGCCAACCGTTTTCTCGCCGCCCCAACCGAGCATCCGCAGTGCATGCGCCAGCGCGCCGAGTGCCGCCACGGCAGCGAACAGCGGACGCGGCGTTTGTGGGATCAACGCGAGGATACCAAGTGCCACCAGTGACGCCATCGCCACCCGGTCGCGCCACAGCCCGCTCGAGCGCACGCGCAACCCTGGTGTCGAGTTACGGGTAAAGGCGGGAATGACGCGCCCGCCGATGAGCGCAACCATGATCAGAATGAACAGCAGCGCGGCATCAAGCACACGCATGCGCAAACCGGGTGCAAACCAGTACAGTAATTCCAGTGCCGCGAACACACAGAGTACGGCAATGATCCCGTAGTTGCGACGACTGCCCGCGGCAATGATCGGGCGCCCTACTCCGACGGCGAGAAAGACAAAGAAGCCGGCGCACAAGGCGGCCTTGAGTCCGTCCGGCGCGGCGGGCAGCGCGACCACAATGCGGGCGGCTACCCAGACGAGCGCGATCGCGGCGAGCGACGAGCGCACCAGGGTTGGGCGTTTGGTCCAGTTAGCCGCCGCCGTCAACACAAAGCCCGCGATGACGGCACCGGCATAGCCAAAGAGCATTTCGTGGCCATGCCACAACGGACCAAGCGCCGGCCCATGTCCGGCGAGGACGAACCCCCACAGGAGCATGGCGACCACGGCAAACAGGCCGGCCAGCAAGAAGAACGGACGAAAGCCCAGCGCCAGAATCGGCGTGGCAAAAAGACTGCGCGGTGAATTACTCATTAGCGTAGTATCTCCGATTATGTCGCATTTGCACCTTGAGCCATATCAAGGCGCCAGTCGTTAAACTTCAAGCATGGAACATACAATGCCATCGCCTCCTGCACGCAGCGCGGCATCGCTGATCGTGCTGCTCCTGCTGGTGCTCTCGATTACCGCCCAGC
>JBOHZI010000338.1:0-2406 GCA_050738295.1 Gammaproteobacteria bacterium | reverse complement strand
GCTCGGGATACCGAAAATTTTCCCGCCGCCCAGCCATAGCAGGCCGTTCATGGCTTTGGGCCAGGGCACCTGATCATAGGATAAGATTCCGCTCTGTCCGATGCCGGCAAGTCCGATGCCGGATGCCAGGGTGACAAACAGCGACGGAACGTCCGCGTAGGCCACAAGGACCCCGTTCAGGATGCCAACCGTGATCGCGAGCGCGAAGCCCAGCAGCATCGCCGGCACGACTCCCATGCCCGCTCCTGTTACGGACAGGACCAGAGCCGTCGGCACCGCCATCAGCGCAACCATCGACAGATCGACACCCCGGCCGATCACCACAATCCCCATCCCGAGCCCCAATATCCCGAGCACCGAAATGGAACGCAAAAGATTGACGAGGTTGCCGGCACTGGCAAATCCTGGAAGGAATAAGGAAAACAGCACCACCAGAGCAATAAAAAGCAAAGTTACGATCGCACGTTGATCAAGTTTTCTCCGCTTGAACAGGACCGATATCGCACGATCCGGCCTTGTGGCTTCGCTGAAAGCCACTTTCCCTTCAATCCCGTCATCCGTTGCGTCGTCTTCCATGGGCATTTTCAAGGAATCGGACATTTGATCACCTCGCCACGGCCGGACATTCGAGAATCCATGCTCTCACGAAACAGGTCCCATATACTTCACAATTTTCACAATTGCGGAAGGAGGCCTTCGCACAACACGGCCCAGCGCTCACTCCCGGGCGCTCTGTCGAGGGTGTAAGGAATCTTTCGTTGCGGTAGTGGACGCGCTAAGTGCGATGCACGAACGACTGGCAATGCGGCTGTCGCGAGCGCGACTTTGACGCGCTCGCCCGACCCCTTTCTCAACGCTCCAACCGCGCCAGGAGGCTCGACGTATCCCAGCGCTTGCCGCCCATCGTCTCGACCTCCGAATAGAATTGATCAACCAGCGCGGTGACCGGCAGGTGTGCGCCATTGCTGCGGGATTCTGCGATGCAGATCGAGAGGTCCTTGCGCATCCATTCGACCGCGAAGCCGTGATCGTACTTGCCCTCGTTCATGGTCTTGTAGCGGTTTTCCATCTGCCAGGACTGCGCGGCGCCTTTCGAGATGGTGTCGATCACGGCCTGGACGTCGAGTCCCGACTTCTTGGCAAAGTGGATGCCCTCCGAGAGGCCCTGAACGAGGCCGGCGATGCAGATCTGGTTGACCATCTTGGTCAACTGGCCGCTTCCCGCGGGGCCCAGGCGCTTGCACATCCTGGCATAGGCCGCAATGACCGGCTCGGCGCCGGCGTAGGATGCCTCGTCGCCACCGCACATCACGGTGAGCACGCCGTTTTCCGCCCCGGCCTGGCCACCGGAGACCGGCGCATCGACGAACCGGAAGCCACGCTTTTTGGCTTCCACGTCGAGTTCACGCGCGACCTCGGCGGAGGCCGTGGTGTGGTCGACAAAGGTTGCGCCCTTCTTCACGCCGGCAAAGGCGCCGTCGGGGCCGATGGTGACAGCGCGCAAGTCGTTGTCGTTGCCGACGCAGCACATCACAAAATCCTGGCCCTCGGCGGCGGCCTTTGGCGTCGCCGCGCTGCGTCCGCCGAATTTCTCGGTCCACTGTTTGGCCTTGCCGGCGGTCCGATTGTACACCGTCACGTCATGACCGCCCTTTTTTGCGAGGTGCCCCGCCATCGGAAATCCCATCACGCCGAGACCGATAAATGCGACTTTAGCCATGTGTGCTACCTTGAATTTGACCTTGGGGGTTCGATTGAACCGGCCTGCCGAGTAATTTGGAAGAAGGGCGCAACATAGCCGCTATGCTGCGAAGGGCAACGCCTTCATTTGGCGCCGGCGGCAGAACTTGTGCTAGGGTTGCTCGATAAAATCCATAAGATCGGGAGTGTTTTCGCATGGGCGTCAGTGTAGGAGTGCTCGATCATTTCAACATAAGGACCCGAAAGCTCGGTGAAACGGTCCGCTTCTATGAGGAAGTTCTTGGCCTCGAAAAGGGACCCCGGCCGAACTTTGCCTTTCCCGGCGCGTGGATGTACAGCGAGGGCAAGCCGGTGGTTCATCTGGTCGACATTTCCTCGACCGACGAGCCACAAAAGCCGGATTCGGGCGTTGTCCATCATGTGGCGTTCGTCAGCCGCGGCTTTGGCGGCATGAAGCAGCGGCTCAAATCCAGAGGCATGACGTTCGACGCACGCCAGGTTCCGGGGGGCAGCCTCTGGCAGATCTTCGTCAACGACCCCAATGGCGTGATGATCGAGCTGAACTACGAGGCTGCCAAGGAAGACGCGGAGGCGGCCGTCGATATCGGGAGCCGCTAGTCCCAGGCGTATCGCGTCGGTCTCGTACAGGATCGCGATGACATCGTTGGTTGATCCAACGCAAGTCCGGTTCCGTATTTCGTTGTT
>JBOHZI010000337.1:0-2412 GCA_050738295.1 Gammaproteobacteria bacterium | reverse complement strand
GCCGCGGTATGTACAAGTCCACCGATGCCGGCAAGACATGGACGTTTGCCGGGTTGCGCGCGGTTGGCCAGATTCGCTTTATCGTGGTGGCTCCGCAGGATCCCAACCTCGTCTATGTCGCCGCGCAAGGTGATCCGTTTGCCAATGGTCCCAACCGCGGGGTATACCGCAGCCGCGATGGCGGGCAGACCTGGCAGAAGGTGCTCTATGTCTCGCCCGAGCTGGGCGCTTCGGCACTGGCCATGGATCCGGCCAACCCCCGGGTGCTCTATGCCGGGCTCTGGCATGGCCTGCGCAAGCCCTGGACCATCATCAGCGGCTCGGAGGCGAGCCAGGGCGCCGGCCTGTACAAGTCCACCGATGGTGGCGATCACTGGACGAAGCTCGGCAACGGCCTGCCCGCCCAGCTCTTTGGCCGCAGCAACGTCAAGATTTCCGCGGCCAATCCCAATCGTATCTACGCGTTGATCGAAGCCAAGCCCGGCAGCGGTCTCTATCGTTCCGAGGATGCCGGAGCGCACTGGGTGCTGATTAACGGCAAGGCTGAGCTGATTACGCGCCCGTTCTATTACGACGTGCTGGGCGTTGATCCGAACAATGCCGATGTCGTCTATGTTGGCGATGAGAACTGGTTCAAGAGCAGTGATGGCGGCACAACCTTTCAGCGCGAACGCACGCCCCACGGCGATAACCACGGCATCTGGATCAACCCCAAAAACTCGCTCGACATGATTCAGGCGAACGATGGTGGCGCCAACGTTTCGCTCGATGGGGGCAAGACCTGGAGCACGCAGCTCAACCAGCCCACGGCCGAGATCTATCAGGTCGCGGTGGACAATCAGTATCCGTACCGTGTTTACGGCGCCCAGCAGGACGATGCCACCGTAATCATCCCCAGTCTGCCGCTCGGCGATGATCTTACGTTCCGCACCGGGCCGGGTTGCGAAACCGGGCCGATCATTCCCAAGCCCGGGGACCCGAATATCGTTTATGGCGGCTGCAAAGGCCAGTTCACACGCGAAGACATCCGCACCCACAACGAAATGGCGTATTGGATCGGCGGGCAGTCGCTGTACGGCAACAAGCCGACGCGCCTGATCGACCGCTTCCAGCGTGTGGCGCCGATGGAAGTCTCGCCGCACCCGCCCTACGCGGTCTACTACGGCTCGCAGTACCTGAACCGCACGCTCGATGGCGGTGTGCATTGGCAGCGCATCAGCCCCGATCTGACCGCGCATCCGCCCGGCACTCAGATTGCCAGCGGGCAGCCGATTACGCGTGATGCCACCGGGGAGGAAGTCTACAGCACGCTTTACACCATTCGCGTGTCGCCGGTGCAGGCAGGCGTGATCTGGACGGGCTCGAATGACGGCCCCATCTACGTCACGCGCGACAACGGCAAGACCTGGACCAACGTCACCCCGCAGGGCTTGCCGCCGGGCGGCCGCGTGCAGAACATCGAACCCAGCCCGTTCCGCGCCGCCGGCGCGTACGCAGCGGTTTACCGCTATCTGCTTGGGGATTTCAAGCCCTACATTTACCGCACCGACGACTTCGGCGCGCACTGGACGCTGCTCACCGACGGTCACAACGGCATTCCGGACGATGCGCCCACGCGCGTGGTGCGCGAAGACCCGGTGCGCCCGGGTCTGTTGTTTGCCGGCACCGAGTTCGGCATGTATATCTCGTTCGACAACGGCGGGGAGTGGCAGCCGTTTCAACTCAATCTCCCGCACACGCCGGTCACCGACATCAAAATCGCCCACGGCGATCTCATTCTCTCGACCCAGGGCCGTTCCGACTGGATTCTTGACAACCTCGGTCCGCTGGAGCAGCTGAACCCGGCGGTCGAGGCCTCGCGCGCGCATCTGTTCAAGCCGCGCCGGGCGATTCGCTCGGGCGGCGGCGGTTTCTTCGGTTTTGGGCGCACCGCCGGTCCGGAGTATCCGGCTGCGGGCGCGATGATCGGCTACTACCTGCAGCAAAAACCTGCCTCGCCGCTGCAGCTTTCCATCCTCGACGCGAGCGGCAAAGTCATTGCCACCTATTCGAGCAATGCTCCCGCGCCGCGGCGCAGCCGCTTCGGGTTCTTCGGTGGCGCGCCACGGCTTTCGGCAGAGCCGGGCATGCACCGCTTCACCTGGAACCTCCGGTATCCGGGTGCGTGGGTGAGCGCGAGGCAACCGCATGGCGGCCGCGGGCCGCTGGCCGTTCCGGGCCGCTATCAAGTGCGCCTCAGCACCGCGGGTTGGAGCCAGACCGAGCCGCTGACGCTGGTCGAGGATCCTCGCAACACCGCCGATGGCGTCACCCAGGCCGATCTGCAACAGCAGTTCGACCACAACCAACGCGTACTGGCGTTGGTCAGCCAGGTGAACAAACTCGTTGCCCGCGTCCGCGCCGCTGAAAAAG
>JBOHZI010000336.1:0-2491 GCA_050738295.1 Gammaproteobacteria bacterium | reverse complement strand
GACTACCTGCTCGCCGCTGGTCAGGCGCGCTGCATGGACCTGGGCGATGGAAGCCGAAGCAAGTGGAGTTTCGTCGAACTCGGCAAAAATCTGGTCGAGCTTGCGCCCGTACACCACCTCCAGTCGACGCCGCGCGATGCGTCCGGGGAAAGGCGGCACCTGGCTCTGGAGCTTGGCGAATTCCTCGGCGTAGGCCGGCGGCAGGAAATCGCCGCGGGTAGAAAGCATCTGTCCGAGTTTGACGAAGATGGGGCCGAGGTCTTCCAGCGCCTTGCGGGCGCGAACGGTGGCCGGCTGGCGACGCATCCGAAACACCGCCCACGGTCGCAGATAGCGCAGAAAATGGAACGGGCGCAGCCACGGTGCACCGAGGATCAGCTCATCCAGTCCGTAACGCAGCAAAACCCAGATGATATAGGCAAAGCGCAGAACCAGACGTGGGCCGATCACTGGTGCCCCCTGCCGTAATTAGCGGCACTTTCTCGCGAGCGAATTTTTGCGGCTGGCAAGGCGCAACGACGAGGCATAGCCGTAGCTACGGCGAGGAGTTGCAACGCTGCCAGGCACAAAAAGGCGCCGCGAAAAGTGTTGTTGATTGCGGTGGGGGGCACTACTGGCGTTCCAGACGGTCGAAGCGTTTGCCCAGACGTTCCGCGTCATCGCGCAGGCGATCCACCGCGCTCAGGAAGTCGTCCAGTTCAGCACGCGAAACCACCGCGCGCACTTCGTATTGCAGGTATTCGGCGAGCGTGCCGGCGAGGCGCTCGCGGGTGTCGTTGAAGGCCGAAAGCAGGCCCGCGCCGAGGCGTTCCAGTCCGCGTGCGGGCACATCGCCAATGGTCTGGGCAAGGCGTTCCCAGGCCGCAGCAGGCAGCCGCGCCATGGCCCGCGAGAGGCCGTGCACCAGTTCGGCGTCACCGGAAACGGACAAACCCTTCGGTGAGCCACTGCGCCCTGCGGCGGCGAGCTGTGCGAGCGTGCCCGTCACTTCGGCGTCGGGGCTTTCGACCGGGCCACTGAGTTCGATGCCCTGCGCTTCAATGTGCGCGACGATAGTCAACGCAAAGTCCTCGATATGTACGGCAATGCGGCGTCCGGCGAGTTCGCCGAGGGCGGCGCGGGCGGTGGGGTCGACCGTCAGGGCGCCGTTCAAAATGCCGCTTGCCGGTTTCAGGAGTGCGTTCGGCAGGCCGCGTTGTTCGTTCATAGTGCGTATCCCACGTGCAGGGCCACGATGCCGCCGGTGAGATTGTAATAGCGTACCCGTTCGAAACCGGCCGTTTCCATCATCGTCGCCAGCGTGTCCTGATCGGGGTGACGGCGGATGGATTCGGCCAGATAGCGGTAGCTTGCCTCGTCGCCCGCGATCCAGCGCCCAAGCTGCGGCAGGATTTTGAATGAATAGGCATCGTAGGCGCCAGCCAGCAACGGATTGGGGCGCGAAAATTCGAGCACCAGCGCGCGGCCGCCGGGCGCAAGCACGCGGCGCATCTCCGCCAGCGCGTGTTCCTTGCGTGTGACATTACGCAGGCCGAAACCGATGGTGATGCAGTCGAAGTGGTCGTCCGGGAAGGGCAGCGCTTCGGCATTGACGGTGGCGATACCAATGCGTCCGCCGAGGCCCGCATCGAGAGTGTGAGCCCGACCGACGGCGAGCATGGCGGGGTTGATGTCGGCGAGCACGACCTCGCCTTCGCGCCCGACCTGGCGGGCCAGCCCGCGTGCGATATCGCCCGTGCCGCCAGCCAGATCCAGCGCACGGCCACCGGGGCCGAGGCCGGTATGCAGCAGGCAGAAACGTTTCCACAGCCGGTGCAGGCCGCCCGACATCAAATCGTTCATCAGGTCGTACTTCGGCGCGACGGATTCGAATACTGCCCGCACGCGCCGCGTTTTCTCCGCGGGCGATACCTGCTCGTAGCCGAAATCGGTGGTCTTCTGTGTCACGTAAGAACCGTGTGCTTGATCAGGGTCATTCTACGGGACGTGGCTCACGCCTGACCCCTGCCCGCTCGAGTCTGTCGCAGTAAGTCTGCCAGTTGGCCTCGAATTTTTCGCCCAGCTCGCGCAGGATTCGCCACGAATACAGCCCCGAGTCGTGACCGTCGTCGAAGACGATGCGGATCGCGTACTGTCCGACCGGCTCGATGGCCTTGACCCCGACGTTCTCCTTGCCGCCGATCAGCAGGCGCGGTCCGCCGCCGTGGCCGGTGACCTCGGCCGAGGGTGAATACACACGTAGATACTCGAACGGCAGCGTGTATTCGACGCCGTCCTCGAACTGCACAAAGAGTTCGCGCGCCGCGCTGCGAGCGCGGATTTCGGTTGGCACAGGCGTCGGTTTGTCCATGACGCTAGTTTACTGTGTGAGCAAACATGATCCGCTGGAAGCGCCGGCATCCTGTCGGCTTTCGTTTTTTAGCCCTCCCGCCGGGGGGTACTTTTGTTTCGCCAAAAGTACCCAAAAGCAGCGTGCCGAGCGTTCGCGGCC
>JBOHZI010000335.1:0-2498 GCA_050738295.1 Gammaproteobacteria bacterium | reverse complement strand
GCAATCGGGAAACACGCGTCTGAGAAGTCTAGCAAAAACCTCTTCACCTGGCATTCCGGCGTGATTTTCCGAACGCGCGTGAAACAAAATTCCAATAGTGCTACCCTCGATTCAGACCATAACGTAAAAGTACAGTGAAACAGGGGGGATCAACCATGTATCGGAAACAACGGGCGCTGACTTTGCTGGAATTGATGTTCGCGCTTGCCATCCTGTCTATCATTGGCCTGATTGCCATTCCCACCTGGCAAAGCACACTGGTTTACGGTCGCCGGGCCGCGGCGCTTAACGCCTTGCGGAGCAGTCTGGCCCTGGCCCGCTCAGCGGCCATCACTCACGGCAAAACAGTCGACCTGTGCACCAGCCACGACCATCATCATTGCGACAACGGCGATTGGGACGATGGTTGGATCGTGTTCGTGGATCAGGATGCCGACTACGAGCACGATGACGGCGAACGCATTCTGCACGTCAATGCCGCGCTGGCGGAATCCAGCCACCTCAGAGGCAATCGCCTCATTGCACATCACGTGGGCTTTCAGCGCTACGGCATGATGCACGGCGTACATAATGGCACCATCACCTACACCACAACGCCGCCACGCCCGGCATTGCGACGCTGCCTCATCGTGTCCCGTACCGGACGCACCCGCGCCGCCGAAGGCGAAAACTGCCACTGACTCGCATCGAAAGTGAAATGGTGGAGCGGAGGAGGATCGAACTCCCGACCTCTGCATTGCGAACGCAGCGCTCTCCCAGCTGAGCTACCGCCCCACGTAATGGGTAATTTTAGCATTCCCGCGAAGGACGATGCTACACTCAACCCCATGAGCGAAGCCCTGCATGTACGTGAAGCTGGTACAGCCGATGCAGACTGCGTCACGCAGTTCTCGCTGGCCTGTGCCAGGGAAAGCGAAAATCTGATCCTGGACGAAGCCGTGGTGCGTGCCGGCGTCGAAACCGCCCTCGCCGACGCCACTCGCGGACGCTATTTCCTTGCCGAACTAGCCGCCAAGGCCGTCGGCCAGGTGATGATTACGCGCGAATGGAGCGACTGGCGCAACACCTGGATCTGGTGGCTGCAAAGCGTATACGTCAGTGGCGAAGCTCGTGGTCAGGGCGTATTCGCCGCTGTGTACGAACACATTGAAAACCTCGCCCGCGAGCACGGTGTCGCCCTGATCCGGCTCTACGTGGACCAGGCGAACGACGGCGCGGAACGGGCCTACATCAAGGCCGGTTTCGAGCGCGATCATTACCATCAGATGGCCAAACCGCTCGACTCTTCGCACTAAAAACCCACCCCGAAATACCGGTTGGACAAATACGCGCCTTGTGTTATAGTTCGTTATAACAGCAAACCATAAAGGCTGCGGGATGGAATCTGGCGGAAATTTGCCGACGATCCGATATACTTTCGCGCTCTTGCGACTGCGTCACTGGGGAATAGCGGTCCGTGAGGGTGGCACACATGTCCCGCAACTGGCGAATTCCCTTGCAACCTCCTTGTTACCGACTATTGCCTAACGGAGAACCGGCATGAAGAAACGTCTAGCCATCGGCGGCATCATCGTCGCACTCATCATCATATTCGGGGGCTCGATCGGCTTTCATTTCTTTAAGGACTACATGATCGGCAAGGCGCTGGCGAATTACCGCCCGCCGCCGGCAACGGTTTCCGCGGCACCCGCCAAGTCGGTCGAATGGCGTCCCTATATTCAGGCCATCGGCACGTTAACCGCCGTGAACGGGGTGGACATATCGAGTTCCATTGCGGGCCAGGTCGTGAAGATCGACTTTCAATCGGGCGACGAAGTCAAACAGGGACAGTTGCTGGTAAAGCTCGACACCAGTCAGGAACAGCCACTGCTCAAGCAATATCAAGCACAGGCGGCCCTCAACAAGGGCATGTATCAACGCGCCGAAGCGCTGCGCAAGAAAAACCTGAACTCCAAACAAGACCTCGATACCGCCCGGGCTAACTATGAGAGCACTCAAGCTCAGGTCGCCGGAGAGCAGGCGGTGATCGACAAGAAAACCATTACCGCGCCCTTCGCCGGGCAGGTCGGCATCCGCGAAGTCAATCTCGGACAATACATCGCGGCCGGTACGGCCATCGTCAACCTCGAGCAGCTCACTCCGCTCTACGTCACCTTTACCCTGCCCCAGTCCGATGTGCCGAAGCTGCATATCGGCCAAGACGTCGCCATCGACGTGGACGCCTACCCGAAGCGGGATTTCGCGGCCAAAGTCACGGCCATCAACCCCGCCGTGAACGATCAGTCGCGCACCGTGCAGGTGCAGGCAACCTCATCCAACGCGGACAAACTGTTGCGCCCGGGCATGTTCGCGAATCTCAAGGTACTGGCCGCCAAAGCCGAACAAGAGATCGTGATCCCCAACACGGCCATCAACTATAGCCTTTATGGCAACAGCGTATACGTGCTCGAACCAGCCGGTCAGGTCGCCGGCGGCAAACCCTCCGCTCAGGCTGGAAC
>JBOHZI010000334.1:0-2541 GCA_050738295.1 Gammaproteobacteria bacterium | reverse complement strand
GCCGTAGCGTAATCGGTGCAGGCTCGCTTCCGGCAAGCGTGCGAAAATGGCCCTGAATTCCGGCCTGGCTCATCGTATGGAGCTTTATAAGCGTTTTCAGATCGAAGCCGCGCACCGGCTACCCAATGTGCCGGAGGGGCATAAATGCGCGCGTCTGCACGGACATTCGTTTCGTATTCGCATCGTTTTGAGTGGTGCAGTGACCGAACCTTCCGGTTGGGTCATGGATTTTGCCGATGTGGGTGCCGCCTTCGATCCGCTCTTCGCCCAGCTCGACCACCGTTGCCTGAACGACATCACGGGGTTGGAAAACCCCACCAGCGAAAACCTTGCGCGCTGGATCTGGGAACGCCTGCAACCGAAACTGCCGGGGCTAAGCGCAGTAGAGGTTGCCGAGACCTGCAACTCCGGCTGTATCTACCGCGGCGAATAGTCTATTCGCCGCTCAGGCCAACGCTCTAGTGTAGTCGCAGGTGGGATCGCCGCTGGCCAGAAAAGACGGATTAACCAGGCTCGTCTTGGCGTTGTAGCGCATGGGTTTTCCATCCAGCTCGATGACCTCCCCGCCGGCCGCTTCCAGCACGGCCTGGCCGGCTGCGGTGTCCCATTCGCAGGTGGGCTTGAGACGTGGATAAACATCGGCCTCGCCGCTTGCCACCATGCAGAACTTGAGTGCGCTGCCTACGGCTAGAAATTCGTGTTCGCCCAACCGGGCGGCAAAGTTTTCCAGTTCGCCGCCCCCATGCGAGCGGCTGCCGACGATGCGCACCGGGCGCGCGCTGACCGGTCCGGCCACTTGTAAATCCCGGCGCTCGCCGTTACGGCTGCGGCTTTCGGCGCCCTGTCCGGCCATGCCGATATAGCTCATGCCGGTGACGGGCACATGTACGACGCCAAGCACGGGTTTTCCGTCCTCTATGAGGGCGATGTTGATCGTGAATTCACCGTTGCGCTTGACGAATTCCTTGGTGCCGTCTAGCGGGTCAATCAGCCAGTAGCGACCCCAGGCCAGGCGTTCCGCGCTCTCTATTTTTTCGGCATTTTCTTCCGAGAGGATAGGCAATTTCGGGCTGAGCAATGCCAGCCCCCTGCAGAGCAGCTTGTGGCTGGCAAGGTCGGCCGCCGTGAGCGGGGAATCGTCGCTCTTGTGGGTTACGCCGAAATCGTCGCTGCCGTAGATGTCGAGAATGGCGACGGCCGCTTCGCGCGACAGGGCATCCAGCGGCTCAATGAGTGCCCGATACTCGTTAACGTGGGAATTCATGCCGTTATGATAACCGCATGAACGATTCTCTCGCGCCGTTGATTGGTGAACATGTACGTACGCTGTTCATCGATATGGATGGCACACTCACCGATCTCGCTTTCGACCGTGCTTTTTTTCAGCACACCTTGCCGCGCGCCTATGCCGCAGCACGTGGAATTGACTATGACGCGGCCAGTGTGCACGTCACACGTGAATTGGCGGCGATTCACGGTACGTTGGCGTGGTATTCGCTGCCCAATCTCTCGCGTCTGTTCGACGTGGATCTGACGGCCTTGACCGCCGAACTGGCGCATGACGTGCGGTTGCAGGCGGGCGCACTGGAGTTTCTCGAAAAGGCGGGCCAGCATTATCGGCGCGTTCTGGTGACCAATGCCGATCCGGGCGTGCTGGCACTCAAGCTGAAACACCTGGGCATTGGCGCCTGGCTGGATGCGGTGATCAGCGCGCACCATCTGGGCGCCTCCAAGGAAGAAGCCGTGTTCTACGAACGTCTGGCTGCGCTGGAACCCGATTGTCCGCGCGCGGGCATTTTGATCGACGATAACCAGCGTGCCGTAGCCGCTGCCCGCCGGGCCGGCCTGGCAACAGTGACCATCACGCGCCCCGATCTCGGTAGTCTCCCGCACGCCGAAGTCGAGGGGCCTGCCGTGGAAGGCGTGGCTGACTTGCTTTTTTATCTGTAACCGTTTCCGCGAGTTTCCAGTTCTTTTACCCGACCGCCTTGCGTTGGTACACCTCGCGCAGGTTTTCGAGATAGGCGGGATCGTGACTTGTCATCTTGCCCGGGTCGTCGGAAATTTTGGCTACGGTCTGCCCGTTTAATTGCGTCATCTTGATCACGATATTAAGCGGCGACGGCCCTACATCGTTGGTCAGATTGGTGCCGATGCCGAAGGCGAGTCGGGCGCGATCACGGTAGCGCGTGTACAACTCCAGCGCGAGCGGAATCGTCAGGCTGTCGCTGTAGGTCAGGGTTTTTTCGAGAGGATCGATGCCTGCGGCTAGGTAGTGAGCCAGCATGCGTTCGGTCCATGTGAAGGGGTCGCCCGAGTCGTGTCGCACGCCGGCGTACTGACGCGCCAGATCGGGAGTGAAATCGGTCAGGAAGGCCTCTGTGCCATAAGTGTCGGAGAGCGCGAACCCCGGTGCGGCAGCGTATTCCTGCAGCCAGGACTGGAGTGCGAAACGTTGCGCCGAGGCGAGCGAGGGGGCGAGCGCCTGACAGGCCTGGAAGTATTCGTGCGCCATGGTGCCCATGGGCCGCAAGCCGAGAC
>JBOHZI010000333.1:0-2547 GCA_050738295.1 Gammaproteobacteria bacterium | reverse complement strand
CGCCGGGGCTTTCCGGCTCGCATGCGACCGGGCAGCGACGGCACCAGGCGTCGCGGTGGCGGGATCGCTGGCGCCAGAGGCTTCGAGCAACTGCGACTGGGTCGCCGAACAGATCGACAACACGCGGCAGCGGCCCGCACCCACGGCTATGTAGGCGTGGCCCATGCCGCTGTCGAAGTAGATCGAATCGCCGGTCTCCAGCCGGGTCGGCGCGTACAGGTCGGTATGCAGTTCGACGGTGCCTTCCAGCACGTAGGCGTATTCCTCGCCCGCGTGGCGGATCAGCTCGCCGAATTCAGCGAGAGAGCGTGCATGCGGCTCGGCGACGATCGGGATGAAACGCTTGCTGAGCAAGTCTGCAGCGGGATACAGGTGGCTGTAATTCTCGGTCTCGATCGCAAGGCCCGTACCTGCCCGAGTCACGATGCGCCGACCGCTGATCGTGCTCGGTGGGTCCGCGGTACCGGCTTCGAACAATTGTGCGATGTCGATCTCGAGACCCGCGCTCAAGCGCGCGAGCTTGTCGTAGCTCAACGACGTCTTGCCGTTCTCGATCTTCGAAAGCGTGGAAATGGGCAAGCCGGTGCGCGCGCTAACCTCGGCCAGCGTCCAGTGCTTGCGCTTGCGCAATGCCCGGAGCGCCAGACCCGGTTTCGCCGAGGATTTGCCTTGCCTGCTCGTGTCCACCATGTCGTCGTGCCTTCCGGATGTCGTCAACGCGCCTTGTCCACAGCATAGCCGTACCGGCAAAACCGGGAGCCCCGCGTCGCTGAGATGATGGCATGACAAAGCGGGATATTTCCATACTGGAAAAAGTTGACAATCGGGAAAACATGCTCGATAGTGATTCTCGTCGAGACACAGGCAGCGGGGAGTGGGCACATGCGTACGAATATCGGCGCAGTGAGCGCGTTGTGTGTAGCCATCACGGCGGCGATTGCAGCGCCCGCAGCAGGCGCGGAAGCGTTGTCTGGCTCCAGGGTCCAGAACGCGACCCGGCCAGCGCCTTCCCAGAGCGCCACTTCGAATCAAGCGACACCTGGCAGGGAAAAACAGACGGCCGGATCGGCGAGCCAGGCCAATGCCGTCACACTCGAGACGATCGTCGTGACTGCGAACAAGCGCGATGAAACCCTCCAGAAGGTGGCCATCCCGGTGTCGGTGCTGACCCACCACGATATCCAGCGCCAGCACCTGCAGGATTTCGCGGACTACGCGGCCACGGTACCCGGTCTCAACTATGTTTCTGCCGGTCCGGGACTTACCGGGCTGAGCATCCGCGGCATCTCGTCGGGTTCCCAACAGCCCAGCGCTTCGGTTGGCATCTACGTCGATGACACGCCCTACGGCTCCAGCAGCGTGTTCGCCAACGGCTCGCTGGAGACGCCGGATCTCGACCCCGCGGATCTGGAGCGCATCGAGGTGCTACGCGGCCCACAGGGCACGCTGTACGGGGCCGGTGCACTGGGCGGCGTGATCCGGTTCATCACCATCCCGCCGAATACGCACGACTATGCGGGCCGCCTGCAGGTCGGTGGCACCAGTGTGGATGGCGGCGGCAACGGTTTCAGCTTGCACGGCATGGCCAACCTGCCACTGGTGACGGACAAACTCGCGATTCGCGCCAACGTCTATGACCGCACCGATCCCGGCTTCATCGATGATGCGGGCAGGGGCAAGAGTGATCTCAACGAAAGTCGCACCAAGGGCGGCCGTGCGTCGCTGCTGTGGACGCCGACCGACAAGACCTCGCTGCGCGTGACCGGGCTGGCACAAAACCTCAACAGCGATGGAGAGCCGTCCGAGGCTCTCGACCCCGCCACACTGGTGCCGGTGTATGGCGATCTGCAGCAGCGCGGACCCGCCGCGGCCGGCACCTTCGACGGACGCTACCGACTCTACAACGCGACCCTCAAGAGTGATTTCGGATGGGCAACGCTGATGGCGTCGACCAGCTACAGCACCCTCGACAGCGTTCTCATGGTCGACGCAACCCCGTTGTTGTACCTCGGCCCGCAAGCCAATGGTCAGCCTTACAGCACCCTCGAGCAGGAGCCTACACGCCAAACCAAGGCGACCGAGGAAATTCGTTTGCAGTCGCCCAATTCGCAGCGGCTGGAGTGGCTCGGGGGGGTGTTCTTCACCCATGAGACCGGCAATGCCCCGCAGCACATTTATGCGGCCGACTACTACAGCGGAACGCCGCTGCCCTCGCCGCTCGGCATGTCCATCGGCGATGACCAGCAACCGAGCACCTACGACGCCTATGCGGTCTATGGCAGCATCACCTGGCACATTACCGATCGCTTCGACGTGGAGGCGGGTTTGCGGTACAGCCATGATCGACAGCATTACACCGAAATTGGAAGCGGGGTGCTGTTCGGCACGCCGGAACCCACGGTGCTTCTCGACAAGCGTTCCTCCGACAGCAGCACCACGTTTTCGCTGACGCCGACCTTCCACATCAGTGACAACACCATGCTGTATGCGCGGGCGGCATCCGGATTCCTGCCCGGCGGTCCCAACATCGTCACGGTCGCCATACCC
>JBOHZI010000332.1:0-2563 GCA_050738295.1 Gammaproteobacteria bacterium | reverse complement strand
CTAGCAGCCGGCATCGAGGCCTCGCGCGCGCCACGCCCACTGCTCCGTGCCAATGCCCGTGCACTGGATGCCGTCGTGCGTCGGGCCTGGCGCGAGGCCGCGGTTGATGCGGATGCGGCCCTGTTCGCCACCGGTGGCTATGGGCGACGTGAACTCTACCCCGGCTCCGACATCGATCTGGCCGTGGTGTTGGCTCACCCGGCCACGCCCGAGACGCACGCACGCCTCGAACCCTTCATCCAGCGTTTGTGGGATCTTGGCCTGAAAACCGGTGCCAGCGTGCGCACCCTGAAAGAAACGCACACGGCTGCAGCAGCCGATGTCGCCACCTTTACCGCCCTCACCGAGGCACGCCTGCTGGCCGGCGGCCGCAGCCTCGAAAACAAACTGAATACACTGTTGGCGGACGCTGCCCTGTGGCCCGAAGCGGCGTACCGCGAGGCGAAACGTGCCGAGCGCGCGGCCCGCCATGCGCGCTACGACGACAGTACCCAACGCCTGGAACCCAGCATCAAGGAAGGTCCCGGTGCGCAGCGCGACTGGATGACGCTCACCTGGCTCGGCGCCCGGCACCTCGGGCAGCGCCAGGCTACGCTCGGCGAACTGGAACAGGCCGGCCTGATTACCCCGCACGAGCGTCGCCAACTGGCGAACGCCTGGCGCGTCTTCGCGCGACTGCGCCTCGGCCTGCATCATCTGGCCGGGCGCGCCGAAGAACGCCTGCTGTTCGACCTGCAACCACGGCTTGCGGAACTACTGAACTACCAGCCCCGCCCCGGCGTGCTCGCCGTCGAGCGCATGATGCAGGACTATTACCGTGCCGCCACCGCGGTCGCCCGCATCAATGCCCTGGTATTCCAGAGCCTCGCCCCCGATCAGGGATCGCGGCGTGAACTCGCGCCGGGCCTGGTCGCCCACGGCAAGCTCATCGATTTTGCCGAAGCTGACACGTTGCAGCAAAAACCCGAACTTGCGCTCGGTATCTTTCGCCGCTGGCAGGACGAGTCCGCACTGACCAACCTGGCGGCAAGCGCACGGCGCACACTCGCCTCCTCGCTCAATCTCGTCGATAACCGGCTGCGTGCCCGCCCCGAACTGCGCGCCCTGTTCGCCTCGATCCTCGCCGCGCCCACACGCGTCGCTCCGGCCCTGCGCATGATGCACGAGACCGGCGTGCTCGACCGCTACCTGCCCGCCTTCGCCCGCATCACGGGGCGCATGCAATACGACCTGTTCCACATTTTCACCGTGGACGAACACGTACTGCATGTGCTCGCCAACGTCGAAGCCCTGCGCGAGGGCCACTTCGAGCCCGCACGCCCGGACCTGAAAACCGCTGCCGCCCGACTCGACCGGCCGGACATCCTCTACCTGGCCGCCCTGTTTCACGACATCGCCAAGGGGCGTGGCGGCGATCATTCGGTACTCGGCGCCCGCGATGCCCGCCGCTTCGCCCGTGCCCACAACCTGGCCGCGGCCGATGCCGAGCTGGTGGCTTGGCTGGTGCGCCACCATCTCAGCCTGTCAATCACCGCGCAAAAGAGCGATCTGTCCGACCCGCGGGTCATTGCCGATTTCGCCCGCCTGGTCGGCGATCAACGTCGACTCGATTTTCTCTATGTGCTCACCGCCGCCGATGTGCGCGCCACCAATCCCTCGTTATGGAACGCCTGGCGCGGCACGCTGTTCGGCGAGCTGTATCAGGCGACCAGCAAAGCCTTGTGGCGCGGCCTCGAACACCCGATCGACGCCGCAGCCGAAATCGCCGAGCACAAGCGCGCCGCCCGCACGCTGCTCGGTGGCGGCAATCCTCGTGTTACACGCTTGTGGAACGCGCTCGGCGACGACTATTTCCTGCAATACCGCGCAGACCAGGTCGCCTGGCACACCCGCCTGCTGCTCGGCGTGAGCGGGCCACCGGCCGTCTTTCTGCGCCCCAATCCAAATGGCGCGGGCACCGCCATCGCTGCCTATGCCTCGCGGCGGACTTTTGCCTTCGCACGCATCACGGCCGGGCTCGCACAACTCGGGCTGACCATCGTCGCCGCCCGCTGCGTGCCCGTCGGGCGCGACGAAACCCTGGACACCTACGTCGTGCTCGAAACCGACGGCAGCCCGATCGAGGACCCGCATCATCTGCAACGTGCCCAGGATCTGCTGCTGGAAGAACTCACGCAGGAACGCGCTAGCGAGCGCCGCAGCGTACGTCCCACGCCGCGCCAGGTTCGCCTGTTTGCAACGCCTACGCAAGTTGAATGCAGCACCGACTCACAAGCGCAACATACCGTGCTTGAACTGCATGCCGGCGACCGCCCGGGTCTGCTCGCCGCCGTGGCTCGTGCCTTCCGTCGCTGCGGAGTGTATCTGCGTACCGCGCGCATCATGACGGTCGGCGAACGCGCCGAAGACGTCTTCCACATCACCGATGCCGAAGGCTGCCCGCTCAGCGAAGCACAGCGCGAAACATTAACCGCCGCAGTAAAAGAAGAAATCGCCGCCGAAGACTGAGTATGTCAGTTATATCGGGTAGCTTTCACTGTGAGCCCCGCGGGTTCACCACGCA
>JBOHZI010000331.1:0-2570 GCA_050738295.1 Gammaproteobacteria bacterium | reverse complement strand
AGCTTGGACTGCTCCACCAGATTGCTCATCCACGCGCCGCCGCCCTTGTTGTCACGCTTGTAGTAGTCGGTATAGAACAGCCCGAGCGGTGAGCCGTCCTTGTCGTACACTTCGTACACGTGCACGTCCTTGTGCCAGACCGGCAGGTCGTGGCGCTCCTTGAATGTGACGCCGTAGAGCTGGTTGGCCGTGTAGAACACGCCGTTTTTCAGCACGTTATTCAGCTCGAAATAGGGCTTGAGCTGACTCGAGTCAAAATCGTACTTCTGTTGGCGCAGCTTCCCGGCGTAATACTCCCAGTCCCAGGGCTGGAGTTTGAATTTACCGCCGCTCTTGTCGATGACTTTCTGCAACTCGGCGGCTTCGACCTTCGCGTGCCCGGTCGAAGGCCCGACCAGCTTGGCCAGGAAGTCATCGACCGTCTTCGGATTTTTCGCCATCTGATTGGTGAGCTTCCACGCTGCGTAGTTGGGGTAGCCGAGCAGCTTCGCCTTCTCGGCCCGCACCTGGGCAAGCCTGGCGATGGTCGCGCGCGTGTCGTCGTCGTTGCCCTTGACGGCCCGGTTCCAGGAGTCCTCAAACAGTTCCTTGCGCATGGCGCGGTCAGTGAGTTCGGAAAGATCCGGCTGCTGCGTCGTGTTCTGTAGCGGGATGACGTACTTGCCGTCGAGCCCACGAGCCTTGGCCGTATCCGCCGCGGCCTGGACCTGGTCCTGTGTCAGGCCCGCCAGTTTGGACTTGTCGGACACCACCAGCGCGCCATCCTTGGTCGCGGCGAGCAGCTTGTTCACGAAGGTGGCGCTGAGCGTTGCCGCTTCCTCGTTGAGCTTCTTGAGTTTGGTCTTGTCGGCGGCGGACAGATTGGCCCCCGCACGCACGAATTGATCGTGGTAATACCACAACAGGCGCTGGTTCGCTGCGTTGAGCTTCAGCTTGTCGCGCTGATCCCAGAGGGTTTTCACCCGCGCCCAGAGTTTGCCGTTCAGGTAAATGGCATCCTGATGCGCCGCGAGCTTCGGTGCTTCTTCCGATTGCACTTTCTGCAGCGTCGGGTTGGTGTCGGCGCTGGTGAGCAAGCCGAAGATCATCATCACGCGATTAAGCGGCTGACCGCTTTTTTCCATCGCCACCAGCGTGTTTTGGAAGGTGGGCGGCGCAGGGTTGTTGGCGATGGCGTTGACAACTGCCAGTTGCTGGCGCATCCCGGACTCAATCGCCGGCTGGAAGTCGCTGTTCTCGATTTTGTCGAATGGCGGCGCGTGGAACGGCAGCGTGCTTGCCTGCATGAGTGGGTTGGTGTGCGGAGACGTTGCCGCAGCCGTAGCCTCAGCCGGAGCCGAGGCCGTCATTGTGGATTTCGCCATGGCCGATGGTCCGCTGGCCGGCGCGGCCGGCGTGGTGGAATGCGATTTGGAACAAGCACCAAGGGTCAGCATACCCGCTGTCAGCGTTCCCACTAAAAGAAGTCGATACATGATGTTCCCCCGTCCAGGTGGCGATTGAGGCGCGGCCCGCCGATGTGCAGATGTAGCGCCGGAAGTGGCACTTTAGCAGCCACCGGGATGTAGGCCAAGGGGGATGGGCCTACCCTACGCCGCCAGGCGCGAAAATGCCTTGCGTGTGGCGTCGATCGTGGCCTCGATATCGGCCTCGGTGTGCGCCCCGCCCACGAACCACGCCTCGAACGGCGAGGGCGGCAGATAAATTCCCGCGTCGAGCATGGCGTGAAAAAAACGTCCGTAGCGGGTGCCATCGGCGGTCTGCGCGTCAGTCAGGCAGCGTACGGGCCCAGCGCAGAAGAACGCGGTCAGCATTCCGCACACGTGGTTGACTGTCACCTCGATACCCGCCTCGGCCGCGGCGGCGCTCAAGCCCTCGGCCAGCGCTTGAGTACGGGCTGCAAGCGTTTCATAAAAACCGGATGCCGCCGTCAGTTCGAGTGTAGCCAGCCCGGCCGCCATTGCGAGCGGATTGCCGGACAGCGTACCCGCCTGGTACACCGGCCCGTCCGGCGCAAGCTGCGCCATGAGTTCGGCACGCCCGCCAAAGGCCGCCGCCGGCATCCCGCCACCGACGATCTTGCCGAGCGTGGTGAGATCAGGCGTCAACCCATACAGTCCCTGCGCGCCGCCTGGCCCGACACGAAACCCCGTCATCACCTCATCGAAAATCACCAGTGCGCCGTGCGCCTGTGCCTCGGCCATCAAGCCTTCGAGGAACCCCGATTCCGGCGCGATGCAGCCCATGTTGCCCGCGACCGGCTCCACGATTACGGCCGCGATATCGCCCCCGCGTTCGGCAAACAAGGTGCGCACCGCATCGGAATCGTTGTACGGCATCGTCAACGTCAAATGCGCGAGCGCCGCCGGCACGCCCGGCGACGACGGCACACCGAAAGTCAGCGCCCCCGATCCGGCGGCCACCAGCAACGAATCGGCATGACCGTGGTAACAGCCCTCAAACTTCACGATCAAGTCGCGGCCGGTCGCGGCGCGGGCGAGACGGATCGCACTCATCGTCGCCTCGGTACCGGAATTGACGAAGCGCAGCCGTTCGATCGAAGGCACACG
>JBOHZI010000330.1:0-2582 GCA_050738295.1 Gammaproteobacteria bacterium | reverse complement strand
ACATCGTAGTACGCCCGGCCCGCGACGAACGTGAAAGCCCGTTTGCAAAGTACACCGGGATTTTGGGTGATTTCCCCGGTGGGGTTGAAGAAATCAACGCCTGGATTCGCGACATGCGTGACGAGGACTAAAGAGTGCGCACGGCGCTGGACACGAATATCATTTCCACTCAATGGGCGGGCACGGGCAGAGCGCCAGAGATGACGACTTTACTGGATGACTGCCGACGCGAGGGTTCGCTGATCGTTGCCGGGGTGGTGTATGCGGAACTGCTGGCACGTCCGAATTCCAGCATTGGCTTGGTCAACGAATACCTGATCTCGACCGGCATCGAGATCGCGCTGGAAACCTCCGCAGAACTGTGGGAGCAAGCCGGCTCGGCCTACGCAGACTATTGCCGCCGGCGGAGCCAGAGCGGAGGCGGCGAGTCGAAACGCTTGCTCGCCGATTTCATCATTGGCGCACACGCTATGCGGAACGCCGATCGCCTGGCTACGCTCGACCCGGCGCGTTATCGTGCAGCTTTCCGGGATCTCGTCCTGATTCCGTAACGGTGCGGCTGAATTTATAATAGAGGTATGGCTACCGTCGACACCTCTGCTTCGCTCACCATCGATCTCTCTCACCTTGCCGAATTCCGCAACGAACCGTTCGCGGATTTCAGCAAGCCGGAAGTGCGTAAGGCCTATGCAATGGGTCTCGCCGAAGCACGCGCGGAACTGGGGCGCGAGTACGACAACCGCATCGGCGACAAGCGGGTCCAGAGCGCCAAGAAATTCAATTCCATCAACCCGTCGCGCAGCATCGAAGTTGTCGGCGTACACCAGGAGAACACGGTCGAGGCGGCGCACGAGGCCATCGCCAATGCCGCGCTGATGTTTGAGTGCTGGCGGCTGACGAAGCCGGAAAAGCGCGTCGAGATTGTGCTGAGGGCCGCCGCAATCATGCGCCGGCGGAAGCCGTATTATTGCGCATGGCTGACGCTGGAGACGGGCAAGACCTTCCCGGAGGCCGACGGCGATCTGGGCGAGGCGATCGATTTCCTCGAGTACTACGGCCGCCAGCAGCTGAAGCTTTCCGGACCGCAGCCGGTGCATCAGTTGCCGGGCGAAAAAGATGAGCTGGTCTATATTCCGCTGGGCGTAGGAGCGGTTATCCCGCCCTGGAACTTCCCCATGGCCATCACCTGCGGCATGACCGCAGCAGCGGTTGTCGCCGGCAACACCGTCGTCCTGAAGCCATCGAGCGATGCGCCCACGATTGCGGCCAAGCTGATGGAAGTGCTGGAAGAGGCGGGGTTGCCCGCCGGTGTCGTGAACTTCGTAACCGGCGGCGGCTCGACCGTGGGTGACGCGCTGGTGACCGATCCGCGCGTACGCTTCATCTCCTTCACCGGCTCGAAGGCGGTCGGCCTCGAGATCAACCGCAAGGCCGCCGAGACCAAGCCGGGCCAGAAATGGATCAAGCGCACCGTGCTGGAGATGGGCGGCAAAGACTCGATTCTGGTGGACGAGGACAGCGACGTAAACGCGGCGGTGGAAGCCGTCGCCGTTTCCGCCTTCGGCTATCAAGGGCAGAAGTGCTCGGCGTGCTCGCGCGCGATTGTGCATGAGAAGGTCTACGATCAATTCGTCGAGAAACTGGGGGAGCGCACGAAGACGATCAAGACCGGCGATGCTGGCGACCCGAACAACTACATGGGCCCGGTCATCAACGAGCGTTCGCTGAAAAACACGCTCAGCTACATCGAAGTCGGCAAGAAGGAAGGCCGGCTGATCGCCGGCGGCAAGCGCGGCGATGCCGCGGGCTACTTCATCGAACCGACGATTTTTGCCGACATCGCGCCTACGGCGCGCCTGGCGCAGGAAGAGATCTTCGCGCCGGTACTGGCGGTGATCAAGTGCAAGAGCTTTGACGAGGGTCTGGCGATTGCCAACAACACCGAGTACGGACTGACGGGCGCGGTCTTCACCAAAGATCCGAAGAAGCAGGAAAAAGCCGCCAGCGAGTTCCACGTCGGCAACTTGTACGTCAACCGCAAGTGCACCGGCGCCATGGTGGGCGCGCACCCGTTCGGCGGCTTCAATATGTCGGGAACCGACAGCAAGGCCGGCGGTCCCGATTACTTGCTGTTGTTCACCCAGGCCAAATCCATCGCACACAAGCTGTAGGCACGTTGGCATTGTGACTACAGATGGTCATCATGGGACTATGACCTCAGCGGCGCGAGTCGTGGCCGAACATTTTCCGGATGCTATTGCCGCCACGCCCGACGGCCAGCACTTCCTGGCGGTCAGCTATCCCGATGACCACCAGCAACTGCGCATCTTCACCGGCTGGAATCACTGACGGTTCATGGTCGGCGGGAACGGAGCCAATCGCGAAAGCTTTCCAGGCGGGGAAGGGATTCGCGATCCTTCTGCCGGTTGGTAGCCCGCTTGCTGGCGATGATGTCGTCAATACTGCAGACGGGGAAGCCCTCGATTTCCGTGTGACGCTGCCACGCATCGGCAAAGCGCTCGATACCGTCAGGCGCAAAAACCAGATCGAGATCGTAGGGGCCAGACTTGATTTGTACGAAG
>JBOHZI010000329.1:0-2589 GCA_050738295.1 Gammaproteobacteria bacterium | reverse complement strand
GTGGATGCAGGTGTGGTGCATCGCCGCCGGTAAATGTCCGACCGCGCCCGCCAGATGAAACCCGCAACCGGCCACGGCACAAATCAACGCGCCCGCGAGCACGATTTTCGAGCCAAGGGCACAGCGGGAAACCGGAATGAATCGCATGCTGGAATTCTAGCCCCTAACTGATAACAACGTTGACCAGACGGCCAGGCACGACAACCACCCGACGAACCTCGTGACCCGAGATATGACGAGCCGTATTCTCCTCGGCCAGTGCCAGACGCTCAATCTCTTCGCGCGGCGTATCGGCCGCTACACTGATCTGGCCACGGAGCTTGCCGTTCACCTGCACCACCAACTGAACCGTATCGCTTTCCATAGCACCCGGATCGGCTTGTGGCCACGCGGCGTCCATCACCAGGCCTTCTCCGCCCAGCGCCTGCCACAGCACCTGGGTGATGTGCGGCACGATGGGCGCGAGCATACGCACCATCGCGCTCAGGCATGCGCTGATCAGCGCATGCCCCTCGGTGTCCGTCGGTTGGAAGCGGCTCAGATCGTTGGTGAGTTCCATGTTGGCCGCAATGGCGGTATTGAACGCATAACGCCGTTCCAGATCGTCGCCGACCTTGGCAATGGTCTGGTGCAGTTTGCGACGCAAGGCCTTCACCGCTTCGCCATCCTCCGTCCCTGTCGGCACATCCAGCGTCTGGTAATCGCGCACCAACCGCCACAGTCGGCGCAGAAAGCGTACCGCACCTTCGATGCCTGCATCCGACCATTCCAGCGACTGTTCAGGCGGCGCCGCAAACATGGCAAACAACCGCACCGCATCGGCGCCGTGGCGGACCACCAGCGTTTCCGGATCGACACCGTTGTTCTTCGACTTCGACATTTTCTCGATGCCGCCGAACTTCACCGGTTCGCCGTCCGCACGCAGTCGCGCAGCGACCGCGGCACCTTTCGCATCGCGCTCCACATCCACGGCCTTGGTATTGAACCACTCGCGCTGCAAACCGTGTTCGCGGTAGAAGGTTTCGGCCACCACCATGCCCTGCGTGAGCAGCCGCGTGAAGGGTTCGTCGCCCGGCACGAGGTTTTCATCACGCATGCACTTGTAGAAAAAGCGCGCGTAGAGCAGATGCAGCACCGCATGTTCGACGCCACCGATGTATTGGTCCACCGGCAACCAGTAGCGCGCCCGTTCATCCACCATCGCATTCGCACCCGGCGAGGTATAACGAGTGAAGTACCACGAGGATTCGAAGAACGTATCGAAGGTGTCGGTCTCGCGCTCGGCCGGCTTGCCGCAATGCGGGCAGATCGTCTTGCGCCATTCAGAATCAGTCTTGAGCGGCGAGGTCACACCCTGGAAGTTCACATCCTCGGGCAGGCGCACCGGCAAGTCCGCATCGGGCACCGCCATCGGACCGCACTCGGGACAGTGAATGATGGGAATCGGGCAACCCCAGTAGCGTTGACGCGAAATGCCCCAGTCGTGCAGCCGATACTGAACTCGGCGCTCGGCCTGGTCCTTTTCGGCGAGCAACTCCAGCACGTGCTCGAAGGCCTCGCGGTAACCCAGACCGTCGAGTCCATAGCCGGAATTGACGACATGTACGCGCGCGTCCTTCGCGTCGTACCAGGTTAGCCATTCCGCCGGTTCGTAATGCTCGCCCTCAACGGCGACCACTTGCCGGATCGGCAAACCATATTCATGCGCAAAGTCGAAATCGCGGTGGTCGTGGCCCGGCACCGCCATCACCGCGCCACTGCCGTAACCCATCAGCACGAAATTCGCCACCCACACGGGCAGCCGCTCGCCGCTCAGCGGATGCAGCGCCTCGAACGGCGTCGCCATACCGCGCTTTTCGCGGGTTTCGAGCTCGGCTTCGCTCACCCCACCGTGGCGGCAACTTTCGATAAACGCCGCGAGTGCGGGACTGTTCGCGGCCGCCCTCAGGGCCAGCGGATGCTCGGGCGCTACCGCGAGGTAAGTCACGCCCATCAGGGTGTCGGGACGAGTAGTGAATACCTGTAACGTGTCGATCTCGCCCGCCACCTCGAAGCGAATATCCAGCCCTTCGGAGCGTCCGATCCAGTTGCGCTGCATGGTCTTGACTTCGTCCGGCCAGCCCGGCAATTCATCCAGCCCGTTCAGCAGCTCGTCGGCATAGGCGGTGATCTTCAAAAACCATTGCTGGATTTCACGCCGCTCCACCGGTGCGCCGGAACGCCAGCCACGCCCGTCCACCACCTGTTCGTTGGCGAGCACGGTCTGATCCACCGGATCCCAGTTGACCGTGGCGTTCGCCTGATAAACCAGGCCCTTTGCAAACAACTGCGTAAAGAACCACTGCTCCCAGCGATAGTAATCCGGATCGCAGGTGGCAAATTCACGCGACCAGTCGAGCGCAAAACCCATGCGTTCGAGCTGACCACGCATCTCGGCGATATTGCGCCGTGTCCATTCCGCCGGCGGCGTCTTGTTCTGAATGGCGGCATTCTCGGCGGGCAGGCCGAAGGCGTCCCAGCCGATCGGCTGCAACACATTGTCGCCGCGCATGCGTCGGAAGCGCGCAATGACATCGCCAATCGTGTAAT
>JBOHZI010000328.1:0-2595 GCA_050738295.1 Gammaproteobacteria bacterium | reverse complement strand
GGCCTACCGATGATCCATGGCTTCCTCGTCAGGACATGATGCGGCGCACGCCCCCAATCGATTTCCGTTCGCGACGAGTGTGGCTTTCGCTGGTATTTCTTGTTGCAGCCTATTTCTTGTTCGATCCCATAGAGGCGCTGATCCACCGGCCCTTGGCGCGGGCGCTGGACCTTCACATGATCGCCAATGGCGCAATGGGTCTTGCCCCTTATGCGGTGCTGATGCTCGTGCGCCTCCTGCTGGACATGGCGATCGTTGTCGGTGTCATTGTCATTTTGAAGGAGCGCATCGGCGGTTTTCCGCTGATCGGCGAAGCTATCGCGCGTAACACCGCGAGGGGTGTGGGGATCGGCCTCGTGGTGATGATCGCCGCAATATCCGTCATCTGGCTGTCCGGAAATGCGATTGTCTCGTCACGAGCGCAAACGACAGCCTCGATGATTTCGCACGGCGTGGGCTGGTTCCTGGCTGATTTCTTAGGCGCAACCGGGGAGGAGTTGTTCGGGCGCGTCGCTATCCTACTGGTCGCCGAGCGGCTCGTTGGGTGGCGCGGCGCGATCTTGGTATCGGGTCTGATGTTTTCGGTGCTCCACCTCGAAAATCCGGGCGCAAGCTGGATTTGGCTTGCGCGGTTGTTCTTGCAGGGATCGCTTCTTGCCTATGCTGTCTACAAAACGGGGTCGGTCTGGTGGTCGGTGGGTTATCATACCGGCTGGAATTGGGCTAGCGCGCCGTTGTTCGGCGCCGCGGGAAGTGGTTATCTGGACCAAGGCCATCTGTTTGACTTTACCCCGACAGGCCCAGTTTCGATAACGGGCGGCACGGTGGGGCCGGAGGGCAGCATCTTCGCATTTGTCGCTGTGCTCTGCGCGTTCATATTGCTCTTGGCTTCCACGCGCCAAGGTACCGAAAATCAATGACCGACAGTGAATCAGAGGTTTTCCTCGTGGCCAGTGGCAGCCCGTTTCGCGAACCGGCGAGACAGACCGGCGGCGGCCCCGCCCACGAGTGATAGGGTACCGACCGAGCTGGTCTTCTACTGTGCCAGCACGCTTGGATTTGATGAATAGGTGATTGCTGCTATCTTCCAGCCGTCACTTGCCTTGACCAGCTGCCAGGTCTCGGTTCCTTGATTCTCCGGTTTCCCGCCGATGAGGAATACATACTTGAAATATACCGACGCGATCGTTCCGTCCGTGAGAATGCGAACGTCGCTGTGCTGAGGGTCCATGACAGCGTGCGAGCTGGACACAACCTTGGCGAACTGCTGGAAGGTCCAGGTGCGAACTTTCAATGCCGCCGGGTTCTTGGAGTGAGCCCGCGCGTATGCGGCATCGGACAGAACGTTGAACCAACTACCCTTGTCGATGAACATCGACGCCAAACGGGTGCCGTCGTGTGATACCACCGCCCGATGGTACTCGGCCATCAATTGCTCGATCTGTGCTTTCGCGTGTGCGGAGAGCTGGGCGCTTTGCGCTTCAGTTGCCTGGTGCACCGGGCCTTTGGCATAGGACGCAGTGGCAGCCAAGAGGAAGAACGCATAGATGGCAAATCGTAGTGATTTCAATGTCGAATCTCCTGCTTCTGTTGCAGCAATAGCGATGACGCCGTACGTGTGGCCGCCCGCTTTGTGCAAGCGGGCGCGGTTCCCGGACAACTTCTACGCCCCGAGATCGACGTGCAAGGCGATGTCCCAGGTGCCGGCGCCGTTTTTGGCCAGGCCGATCATCATCAGACCGAGCGCCTCGAGCGTCTGGGCCATGTGCAGGCCGCCGACATCGAGCGGACGCAGCCCGAGACTCGCGATGAAGGTCGAGACGCGCGCCTTGGCCTCCACATCGTCGGCTGCGATGAACACGTCGAGGCGTCCACCCTTTGCAAGCACGTGGCCGAAGATTGTGTTGAGCGCCTTCACGACATGCGCGCCGGCGGGTACGCCCTTGGCGAGTTCCTGAGCAGCAGAACTGCCGGGCGGCGTGACGAGGCTCGAGAGATCGGGGGCGACCGGGTTGCTGATGTCGATGATCACCTTTCCATCGAGCGCGCGCCCGTAATCGGACACCACCGCCGCCGCACTAGAGTACGGCACGGCGAGG
Source organism: Gammaproteobacteria bacterium (assembly GCA_050738295.1). Lineage (GTDB taxonomy): Bacteria > Pseudomonadota > Gammaproteobacteria > JAKDMP01 > JAKDMP01 > JBAUSV01. The sequence goes on along the minus strand of JBOHZI010000328.1, from coordinate 496 downwards.
ATGACGATTTCACCTGCCGGCACGGCGCGTTACGTACCTGTGGTCACTTTGGCTGAGAGCTTGCCGGCCAGCGTCGGCGCCTTCGCGAGGTCGCGGCTGACCTCCACCGTGTGTCCAGCCGTGGCAATGCGACCGGCGATCGCTGCGGCCATGCCTCCTGAGCCGATGATGCTGATGGTACTCATGTGTAGTTATATGGACGCCTCCCGATGTGCAAGGTCTCTGCGGTGTGATGGGCGACAGATTAGGCTGCAGGTTTATATCCGGCCTGTTTTGCAAGCCGAAGCCTGCGGGCCCTGATGGATTTCGCTGACCCGCGCCTCATTTCTCCTGAGAGCTCTAAGCTCGGACACACATTCAGGCTTGGCGGGTCACGGTCTGACCTGTTTCCCATCACACGTTGTAGTCCTTGCGCAACCTTTTGGCGTACCTTCCTCTGTTAACAGTTAATCGACGGTGCGTACAACCCTATGCGGGTCGACTCACGTACCCAGAT
>JBOHZI010000327.1:0-2650 GCA_050738295.1 Gammaproteobacteria bacterium | reverse complement strand
GCATCAGGCTCACTCCCAGACAATCGCCCGAAGTTTCGCCGGCAATGAGACCGATAACGGGAGCAGCATCCCGCATCAGCGGATAATGCTGCGCTCGCTGGCCTCCAGAAAAGCGGCGAGCGGTTTGAGCACAGGGTCGGTCGCAGCCCGTTCGATCAACTCGGAACGGGCTTCGGAAAGCAATTTTTCCGAACGATAAAGCAAACGGTACGCTTCGGTAATAACGCGCACGTCGCCAGGCGAAAAATTTCGGCGCTTGAGCCCTTCGCGATTGATGCCGCGTGGGCGTGCCGGCATGCCGGCGGCGATGACGTACGGTGGAACGTCCTTGGTTACACCAGCATCCATCTGGATAAAGCAATGCTCGCCAAGACGGCAGAATTGGTGCACCTTGCCGAATCCGCCGAGGATCGACCAATCCCCGATATGAACGTGCCCGGCAAGGGTGACATTGTTGGCCAGGATGGTATGGTCGCCAATGACGCAATCGTGTGCAATATGCACATAGGCCATGATCCAGTTGTCCGAACCCAGTGTTGTCTCGCCGCGATCCTGCGTGGTACCGCGATTGAGAGTGCAGTATTCACGGATCGTGTTGCCGTCGCCGATCACAAGTCGGGTGGGTTCGTTGGCATATTTTTTGTCCTGCGGCGCAAGACCAATCGAGGCAAACGGAAAAATGTGGTTGTTGGCACCGATAATGGTGGTGCCTTCGATGACGGTGTGCGCGCCGATTTCACTGCCTGAGCCAATTTCGACACCGGCACCGATGACGGCAAAGGGCCCGACCCGCACATCATCCGCCAGCCGCGCATCGGGATGCACGACGGCGTGTGGATCAATCAAACTTCGACTTCCCTGGCCGCACACCGGATTTCAGCAGAAGCTGCTATCGCGCCGTCCACTTCGGCCTTGACCTCAAAACACCAGACGCCACGGATCGTGCGTTGAATTCGGGCGGTCATCACCAACTGATCACCGGGTTCGACCGGGCGCCGGAATTTCGCGTTATGCACACCCACGAGGTAATACAGCACGTCTTCCGGGGGCAACCCCTTGGTGCGAAAAGCCAGCAAACCGGTGGCCTGCGCCATGGCCTCGATAATAAGCACCCCAGGCATGACGGGGCGCGCCGGGAAATGCCCCATGAAGAAAGGTTCGTTGATCGTGACATTCTTGATCGCCACCAAGCGCTCACCGGGCACGCATTCGAGCACCCGATCGACTAGTAAAAACGGATAGCGGTGAGGCAGATATTCCAGAATCTTGTGAATATCGAAAGTTTCCGGTTCGCTCATGATTCCTTGTCCTTGCTCCGACGTTCCAGTTGCGTGACGCGACGCGCCAATTCGTCCAGACTGCGAAAACGCGCACTGTTGCGCCGCCATTTGCGGGTTTCGTCCATCGGCAGTGCGCCCGAATATTGGCCACCCGGCTCCTTGATCGTGTGATTGACCACACATTTTCCGGTAATCACGGTATCGTCGGCAATACTGATATGCCCAGCGATACCAACCTGCCCCGCGATCATACAACGGGCACCGATACGTGTGCTGCCGGAAATACCCGTACAGCCGGCAATCACGGTATGTGCACCGATACGCACATTGTGTCCGACCTGGATCAGGTTATCCAGCTTGACCCCGTTCTCGATGATCGTATTCTCGATCGCACCGCGATCAACGGCTGTATTGGCGCCGATTTCCACATCGTCGCCAATCTCGACGCTGCCCAGTTGCGGCACCTTGATCCAGCGCTCGCCGTCATGGGCTATGCCAAAGCCATCCCCGCCGATCACAACACCGGGGTGCAGCAGGCAGCGGCTGCCGATCCGCGCCGCGGCAATGACCGTCACACTGGCACTCAGACGTGAACCCGCTCCCACCTGCACCTTGTCGCCAAGAACGCAGCTTGGGCCAATGCTTGCGCCTGCTCCGATCACGGCGTCCGCACCGATGACCGCTCGAGGACCGACCCAGGCGCTCGGATCGATACGCGCCGAGGCATCCACCACAGCCGTAGGATGCAAACCCGGAGCTACCGCAGGAGGCGGCGCAATAAGGGCAGCGGCACGCGCGTAATAGACATAGGGATCGTCGGCCATAATCGCTGCGACGGGACACTGATCGGCATCGGCGGCGCCCAGAACAACGCAACCTGCAGTGGTAGCGGAAAGCTGGAAACGATAATGCGAGTTGGAGAGAAAACTGAGCGCTTGCGGTCCAGCCTCGGCCAGCGTACCGACGGCACTGATCCGTATCTCACGCCCGCCCTTCAGCGTTCCGCCGAGCCGGTCGACGAGTTCGCCAAGGCTGATCCCTTCCCCGTTCATGGTCAGTGTCATGTCAGGTCTCCAACGCCGCATCAGCAGGGCCAACAGCCGCCCTATGCGCGGCGCTTGCGCGCAGACGTAGTCTGTCTACGACAAGCACAAGCAACAAAACAGAGGGCGGCTGTTGGCCCTGCCCTACGGGAGCTCGCCAGTTCGTCCATTGCCGTGTTGGTCCGGCTTGACGTAGGCCGGCGGCTATGCCAGCGCCGAACCGCCTTGCACTGAACGAACTGGCGGGCTCTGATGCGGCGCTGGAGGCCTGACATGACACTACTTCGTCTTCTCCTGAGCCTGTGCCTTGCGGTAATCCTGCTTCAA
>JBOHZI010000326.1:0-2666 GCA_050738295.1 Gammaproteobacteria bacterium | reverse complement strand
GATACCAGGCGTAGTCGGCCGAGTACTGCTCCGATGACCAGTAATACGTCGACTGGAATTTCTGCTTGCCGTTGGCATAGCAGAGCGCCTGTTCACGACGCGTCGGTGCGCTGAAATCGTCATGACCTTCGGCGCTGTAGCCCTTGCACTTTTCGAGCGCGGCATCCCACTGCATGTCATTGAACTCGCCATCGTCGTCGGCGAGGATCAGGTGATAGTCCGGCGCACCGTCCTCACCACCGCAGATGCCCATGTATAAACCACCCTGATTGGGCCAGCGCTCGCCGATCTTGGGCAGCTCCGTTGTCGCAGTGGATAGTGCAGTAGTCGTGCCATAGTGCGTATCAAGCTCGGCAATGCCTTTTTGAAGCAATCCACGCAGATCGCGTTTACCCCAGAAAGTGATTGCTGAACTGTCGTCATCACCCGGGCGATGCAAGAAAGGTCCCTTGCACTGCACGGTGCTGTCACCCACCGGAACAGTGACGGGTAGTTCGAGATAGAATCGTAGGCCAGTGAAGACAGTGCCTTCTATTGATTTGCTGATAATCTCGACCTTATCGGTCATTTCCTCTGCATACACGTTGACTCTCATGACCTGCTCCTGGGCGCGACGCGCCGAAAATGGTTAAAGACTGAATGATTAAAGGGGAATCATGCGGACCGCGCGGACCCGGCCGTTGCCGTCCTCGTAGCCCCAGCCCTGGCAGCCGTGGTCGAAGTACTGACACCAGGCGCTGTAGGCCGAGTACTGCGTGCTGGACCAATACCAGTTATCCGCGAACGCTTCCGCGGCCCCGGCCTTGAACAGCCTCAACGCGGTCTGCTTCGGCGACTTGTCTTCGTAGGGATAGGCCGGTGGGATCGCGCTCGGGTTGTCGCCGCAGCGCTTGTAGTTACTTTCCTTGGTCGGCTTGAACGCGCGATAGAGCCGTTCCAGTTGATCGCGGGCCGGGATCGCCCAATCCTTAAAGCCGCCGATCCGCAAGCCCACGGCCCACTTCGCCATATCAGAGCCAGCGCGTGCCATGGCAAGCGTGTTGGCGCGACCATCGTTGAAACTGTTGGCGCCGCGCACGAGCTTGCCGTAAGGGCCGTATTCGATGGGTTCGTGTTCACCGTCGGCCTTGGGCGCGACGATCAGTAGATGCGGCTTGTCCTTGATCATCAGCGTGCCGCCGACGAAGCCGCCATGCAGCTGTGAACCAATCGCGGGGGGAAGTTTGCGTTTCATGATGCACTCTCCTTGCGGCTACCAGTTGGTGCCGTTGGTAATGAAGGGGATGTCGTCGTCGAATCCGGGCTCAGTGCCTTGCGCCGTATCGGCCCCACGCGCACCACCGCCGCCAGCCGGACGTGACTCGCCACGTTCTTGACCCGAGCGCGATCCCAGCATCTGCAGCTGATCGGCGATGATCTCGGTCGAGTAGTGGGTCTGGCCGTCCTTTTCGTATTGGCGCGTCTTGAGTTTGCCCTGCACATAGACCTGCGAGCCCTTACGCAGATACTCGGCAGCGATCTCAGCCAAGCGCTTGAAGAACGTGATGCGGTGCCACTCGGTGCGTTCCTGCTGCTCGCCGGTTTGCTTGTCCTTCCATTGTTCGGACGTGGCCACGCTGATGGTGGTCACGGCATCGCCGGATGGCATGTAACGCGTTTCTGGATCGCGGCCGAGGTTGCCGACAATAATGACGAGGTTTACGCCGCGCATTGAGATCTCCTTTCAAGTTGACGTGCCGATGCCGCGCGGCGGCATGTTCTGCATTCACGGTCACCACGCGGATTGATGTAGAGATTGCTACCAGAAAGCGGGTGCCCATGCTTACAGAGTGGTCTCGGACCACGCGCACGATTGCCGCGAAGAACATTCTCCCGGTTTGTGACGGCTTCCAAATGATTTGGATTAACGCAATTCGTAATTCGACACAGATGGTCGATTTGCAACCCGCGCGGAATTGGCCCTTTGTGAATGATGTATGAGTAACGGTGGGCCTTCATTAATTGTCGCTTACCAACACCAAAAATGCCGTATCCCTTAACGTCGGTATAGGCGGTCCATAGCCAGCAAGCGCTGCCTTTGGAGACCTTCGACATGAATCTCTCTTTCAGCGCGAGCAGCCTTTGTTGTTGGCCGCGACTCATGACGCTGACTCCAGTTTCTTGTGCTGGTAAATCCCGCGTACGTTCTTGTGGAAAAATGAGCCCACCGACTCGGCCGCGAGCATGTCCTTGTGCACCTGCTCCGGCACATCGGCGTAGTCGTAGACACCGCCCGACTTGAAGCTGACGCGAAGCGTCTTTTTCTCGGCGTCGTAGCCGACGGCATGGATCTGCGAGCTTTCGACCTTCTGCATATTCATCACGCCACCCTCCGCATCGCGCCGTGCTCCACCAGGATGCTGACGAGCGCGTTGTAGGCCTGCGGCTTGATGCCGTGACCGTTCTTCCACGCGACGAGCGCCGTTTCCAGCGTCCGCACTTCGGCGCCGGTCTGGATATGCTCTTCCGGAACCGGATACGGCGCCGAGGTCGGTGTTTGAGACGCGGGAGCCGTGGCCACAGGTTGCGGAGCCGGGGCTGCGGCTTGCACGGACTGTTCGCTCTGTTGCCGTTCGCGCTCCGCCTGCGCTTTGCGTTCCTCCTGGAGGGTGTGCTCGGCGATGCGT
>JBOHZI010000325.1:0-2679 GCA_050738295.1 Gammaproteobacteria bacterium | reverse complement strand
CGTCCAGACCGCAACCCACGACAAACCCGTCCGGCACTTCGAGTGCCACCGAATCCGGCGGTGCGGCCTGGGCCCGATCGTGGCGCTTGAGGGCCAGCACGGCAATTAGCACCTCGGCTGCACCTGCGGCCAGGCAAGCCGTTTTTGCGGCAGCCAGCGTCACACCTTCATCGAAGATGTCGTCCACCAGCAGCACCGTGCGCCCCACCACCGCCGCTGGCGGTGGACGAATCCAGCGTAGTGGCTCTCCGCTACGCTTTTCGCCGTAACGCGTAGCATGAATATAGTCGATCTCCAGCGGCAGGCGCAGTGCCACAGTGAGCCAGACTGCGTAGTAGAGCGCGCCCTGCATCAGCACCAGCACGAGCGGATTACGCCCGGCGAGCTGTGGCGCCAGATCGTGGGCCTGCGCCTCGATGGCGGCTCGCACCTCGTGTGAGTTGAAGAGTTCCTTTCCGGGCGGAAAATAAGAATTCATCGTGAACTCAAGCTTCAAGGTGAAAATCCGGATCCGGTCCCAACCCGGCGAGCAGGGCACGTGCTGCCTTGAGGCGTGGATCAGTTTCTAATTCGGCCCGCTCGGGGCGATGCTCCGGCATCAGGCGCGAACGGCGCAGTCCACTGGCCGGTTCGTTAGGCAAACTTTTGCTAGACTCAAGCACGGCATGCACGGCGGTACGGTCGTTGCAGATCGGCGCATAGTCACACCCCGCCGCAAGCGCCATGCGCACGCGCGCCAGTGTATCGCCCACGCCGGCAGCACCGTGCATGCTCAGATCGTCGGCAATCACCGCTCCCTGAAAACCCATCTGTTCGCGCAGAATCTCGTGCACCCAGCGCCGCGACAGGCTCGCCGGCTCCGGCGCCACGGCCGGGTACACCACGTGGCTCATCATCATCGCCGCCACGCCGTTATTGATCAACCACTCGAACGGGCGCAGATCGGCCATCTGCAAATCGCCATACTCGCGCCGGTCGACGGGCGATTCGACGTGGCTGTCCTCGGCCACCCCGCCGTGGCCCGGAAAATGCTTGGCCACCCCGCGCATGCCGGCTTCGCGCATGCCGTACACATAGGCCAGCGTAAGCGCTTCCACCGCTTGCGGCTGTGTATGAAACGCGCGGTCGCCGATCACCCGGCTGGTACCGCCGAGGTCCGCTACCGGCGCATAGCTCAGGTCCACATCAAGGGCGAGCAATTCCGCCGCCATCAGCCAGCCCGCCTCGTGCACCATGGTTCGCGCGGCCCTGGGATCGGTGTCCCACAACGCACCCATGCGGGTGGGTGCGGGCAGGCGTGTCACACCCTCCTTCAGGCGTTGCACACGTCCGCCTTCCTGGTCGATACTGACCAGCAGACGCGGTTCGCGCACGGCATGAATCTCCGCTGCCAGCGCCGCGACGGTGTCGGCATCCGGACAGTTGCGCGCGAACAGGATGACGCCACCGACCGCAGGATGCTTGAGCACTTCCCGATCCTCGGCCGTCAGTGATGTACCTTCAACGTCAACGATCAGCGGTCCCAACATTTAGAGTCTCCGGTAGGGATCCTTAAACCTCGCCTTCAGGCGCCTATTTCTTTCTTACTCTTCAATCACGACCGGCGTGCCGACTGCGACATGGTCGAACAATTCGATCAACTCGGCATTGCGCATGCGGATGCAGCCGATCGAACCCGGCACACCCAACGCCACCGCATCGGGTGTGCCGTGAATGTATATGTAGCGGCGCATGGTATCGACATTGCCCAGACGGTTACGACCCGGTTCGGTGCCGGAGAGCCACAGAATACGCGTGAGCATCCAGTCTCGATCCGGTGCCGTGGCATACAGTTCAGGCGTGCAGATTTCGCCGGTAGGTCGACGCCCAACAAACACTGTGCCTGACGGCGCATCAGCCCCGATTTTGGCGCGCACAATATGCGCACCACGCGGCGTACGGTTACTGCCGTTCTCCTCGCCCGCGCCGTAACGCGAAGTCGACACGCAATAGGTCACCCGTTTGCGTCCCCGGTCGAGTGTTAGTTGCTGACGGCCTAGATTGACAAGAATTCGCACGCCGTTCATGGCGCAAACTCGTCAGCGAATTCACGCCACGGCATGAGCGTCAGCGCCGCATTGTAGAAACGCCGGTCGGCCGTCACTTCGCGTCCCGCCCACGCCGGCAATTCGAAAGGTTCATCCACGGCATCCAGTTCGATTTCGGCCAGAATCAGACCCGCATTGTCGCCATGAAATTCATCGACTTCCCACACATGTTGTCCGCTCGGTACACAAACGCGCGTTTTCTCGATCAACGCACCACTGCACAAATCGAACAACTCGCGCGCATGCGTTACGTCAATCGGGTATTCGTATTCACCGTGCGCCGGACCGATGCGATGTTCTTTCACGCCCAGCCAGGCCTGCGTGTCATTGGCTGTGCGCACACGCACCACGGCGCGTTCGGTCATGGCCAGATAGCCCTGACGCAAATGCTGCGGTTCGCCTTCGGTCTGCTCCCGCCAGTCCGCATTGGTGACCAGAAACTTGCGCTCGATCTCGGTCGGCATGGTCTCTCTCAACGTTCCTGGCGCCGCACGAACAACGCCATCGCCTCGGCATGCGACGTGTGCGGAAACATGTCCGCCACACCGGCGCCGTCCAGCGCGAAACCGGCCGCATCGAGATCGGCGGCATC
>JBOHZI010000324.1:0-2684 GCA_050738295.1 Gammaproteobacteria bacterium | reverse complement strand
GTTCACCGATTTCAAAGTCATCGAACAGGACAATGCAGCAGCACCATCGGAAATCCTGACATGAGCACGCCGGACGCCTCGATGACTTCTCGTTCGCCCATGATGGATCCCGTCAGGCAGGCGTTGCGCTGGCTGGATCACATCTCGTACACGTTGCTTGCAATCCCGCTGCGCTTTGCGGTGGCAACGGTGTTCTGGAACTCGGCGATGACCCACCTCGCCAACTGGCAGGCCACACTGTATCTGTTCGAAACCGATTACCGGCTACCGTTCCTGCCTCCTCATCCCGCGGCCTACACCGCGGTGTCGATCGAGGTCATCGCCCCGATTCTCCTGATTCTCGGATTGCTGACGCGGCCGGCCGCCGCGGTGCTCATCGGCATGACCGCGGTCATCGAGATCTTCGTCTATCCCCAGGCCTGGCCGACCCATATTCAGTGGTGGGCAATGCTGCTCGTCCTGTTCGCACGCGGTCCGGGAAAAATCTCACTCGACTGGCTGATCCGCCGCTTCATGTTGGGTGACGCATGATTCCACGGACGCCCCGGGAATCGGCTGCACGCATCCGATCCTTACTTTTTATCCTCGACGCCGAAAAAGTATCGCGAGATTATGCCATCGCGTCACTCAGCCAGAACTACTACGTGCGGGTGCCGCACTACGCACTCGAAACGAGATACGCGTGGCAAGGTCAAACATGGTGACAGCGTCATTCCATAGTCTGGAAGCGCGAGCAGCATGCGTGAGCTACGATCTCCTGCCGGATGTGCCGCTGTTTGTCGCAATTCTCGACAAAGCTGGCCGGACCTCGTCCATGCTCGTCACATGCCGCAAATCGCTAATACGATCGGAGTAAACATGGCGCGCGCAGCTTCCGGCAATTGCCGGACTTTTGGCAACGCCGCGGCTGTCAACCGGGATGGTGGACGAACCGAAACACCTGAAGTAGAACCTGTCCTGAAATGTGGCCGTGTCTGGACGGCGAGACGTCGACCTATGCGGCGCTGGGCTACTGGATCGAACCGGCGCGTCTGCTTCAAAGAGCTCTGTTCGACACAATGTTCATCGCCGATATCTTGGATGTGCACGATATTTATCGAGGTAGTGCAGAAGCGGCTGACAGCCTTCGGAGTGCTGACAGGCGCGTTGGAATTCCGCACAAAATTCGACCTACTGCGCTGGAACGCCCCCCCTCGATTACCGCTTGGAGATGGAGCACCGGAAAGCGATGTAAAACTCGACAGGGCACGTACATGAGATTGAACAAGACTACGGTGGTTGGATGGCAATGGTTAGCGCTGTTGATGATGTGCCTCGGCTTGCTGATGGCCGGACCTGCCTCGGCGGACCAGGGCCCCGGCTTGAGGCTGTCACCCATGCGCGCTTTGCAACAGGCCCACTGGGTGGCCGAGGGCAGCACGCATCCGCGCCACGTTATTTATACATTCGTGGATGCCAACTGCCCGTACTGCCACAAGCTGTGGCTCGCGCTGCAGTCCTACCAACGCGAAGGTTTGCAGGTGCGTAACGTCCTTGTCGGCGTGATCTCGGCCAGCAGTCCCGGCAAGGCTGCAGCGATTTTCAGCGCCCGCAGTCCCGCAGCCGCGTGGCGCGAGAACGAAAAGCGCTGGGGCAGCCGATCCGACGGCGGTGGCGGCACTGCTCCGCTTACGCGCATCAGCTCCCAAGACAGAACCGCCATCATGGACAATGAAACGTTGATGCGAGAATTCGGTATCACCGGAACGCCTGGCCTTGTTTATGCCGACGTCTATGGCAAAGTTCATGTGATCGTCGGGGTGCCCGGGAAAGCGAAACTGCGCAGGATCGTGCGAACGGCGGCCGTTGCGAGCGAGTGAGGTACGGGTTTCGATCCTTAATGCCGATGCAGTGTAGGGGCTCGATCCTCGGATGAGTTGGTGCATCACTCCGGTCGCGGCTCGCAGCTTGACTTCAAGGGGTCGTCGCAACACTGGTTTTCTGTGCCAAGGATAGCAGTTTGTTGAGCGCCTCGGCTCGTCTTCCAATCGAGGGTTTTGCGGGGCCTGCTGTTGAGCGTGGCCGCAACGGTGTCAATCTCTTGATCAGAGTATCTGCTGAGGTCGGTACCCTGGGGGAAGTACTGACGCAGCAGCCCGTTGGTGTTCTCGTTGGTCCCACGCCGCCAGGGACTTCGTAGGTCGCAGAAGTAGATCGCCAGACCGGTATCAATTGGTAACGGCGCGTGTTGGGCTAGCTCCGCGCCCTGATCCCAAGTCAGCGATTTACAGAGTTGCTGGGGCAACGTCGTGATCTTTGCGGCGATGGCATCGCGCACACCCTCAGCGCCGTGGCCGGCCAATGCTGGCCCATTCTTGACTCTGGCACCGGGAACCGACATGGGCGGTAAGTGCAGCAGCGTCGCGAATCGGAACGTGCGTTCGCCCAGGGTGCCGATCGTAGAGCTGTTCAGGCCGATGATCAGATCGCCCTCCCAGTGGCCGGGAACGGCACGATCGGCAACCTCGGTCGGGCGCTGACGTGAATGAAGACCCGGATCGCACCGCACAAATCCAGCAACGTGTGCAGCTTGAGCACCGCCTGGGTCGTGCGAAACGGCGCCCACTCGAACACGGACAGGCACAAATCTATCGTCGTGGCATCGAGCGCATCGACTGCCGCATCGAGATCGATGTCCAGCACTT
>JBOHZI010000323.1:0-2688 GCA_050738295.1 Gammaproteobacteria bacterium | reverse complement strand
CAGTTCGCCTTCGGGGCGAGCTTCGTCTTCGTGGCGGCGTTGTGGTGGATTCGGCTCATCGAATCCGTCGGTGGCTGGAATCTGGGGCAACTCGGCATCGAGCCGCACGTCATTTTCGGCTTGGTCGGCATTGTCTGTGCACCGTTGCTGCACGCGTCCTGGGAACACCTGCTGGCCAATACGGGTCCGGTGCTGATTCTTGGCACGGCGTTACTCTACGGCTATCCGCGAGCCAGCCGTATCGTGATTCCCGTGGTGTGGATAGGGACCGGCATCGGTGTCTGGTTCACCGGCCGGCCTGCCTTCCACATCGGTGCGAGCGGGTTGGTGATGGGCTTCATCGTTTTCTTGCTCATTGCCGGCGTGCTGCGCCGTGACCGCACTTCGGCTGCTATCACCTGCGCGGTGGCTTTTCTCTACGGCACTGCTCTGGTCGCTATCGTACCCAACGGCGATGTCCACATCTCCTGGGAGTCGCACGCCTGGGGCGCCATCATGGGGTTGATCTGCGCGCTCACCCTGTTTCGGCTCGATCCGAAACCTCCACGCAAACATTACAGTTGGGAAGTGGAACTCGACGACAGCGATGATCCCGTCATCGGCAACCTGTGGCGTCGACCACCACCGTCGAAAGAACAACACATGCCGCCCCACGGTGAAACGGAAGAGGAAAACGAGGAAGAAGGCTTCGACAAACCGCCACGCCTGCATTAAGGATTTTACTTCAACGGGTAAAAAGTGCCGCGCCATTCGAGGCCGCCACGCAGGCGAATGCGCAGGGCCGAATTCCAGATCACGATCAGCATGATCAGTGCGCTTAGCGGATAGACTAAGCCGAACAGCCATGAAAAATGTAGGCGGTATGCGCTGTGGATGCCAAGCAGAAGCATCGTCGCCACCGCGGCAGCATCCAACACCAGTGCGTTCCCGTGCAGCAGGAAGAGCCCCGCGACAGGCCACAGACAGAGCGCGGCTTGAATCAGAGTCGCGCCGACCAGCGGCGCCAGACGATAGCCGAAGTAGGCAAAGCTGCCCTTTTCGAGACCGTGAATGAATTCGGGCAGAGTGCGGTACCACCTGACAGAAAGGAGGCTATCCGCCTGCATGCAGATTTGACGATAGCCGGCGTGTTTGATGAGTTGGCCCAGCGCCAGATCGTCGTGCGGGGCATGCGCTATCCGGGTGTGTCCGCCGAGTGTCAGGTAGGTGGATCGACGTATCAGGTTGAAGGCGCCTACGCCGCACGAGGCACGGCTTTTCGGATTGGCCGCGCGCCACGGCCGTACGCTCAGACCAAAGTTCATGGCAAAGGCGGGTAGTGCGGTTTTCAGCCCGATGGAAGCGCCCGTGAGCCGGGGCAATGCCGTGAGGTGATCGACGCCGGTTTCCTTCACCGCTGTTACAGCTCGTCGCAGCGTATCGGGCGCGAAGACGATGTCGGCATCCGTGAATAGCAGCCACTCGCTATCGGACTGCCGGGCGCCTTGGTCGAGTGCGTGATTTTTGCCCAGCCATCCGTCTGGCAAGTCATGCACGTGCAGAACTTGCAGGCGCTTATCGGTAAAGTCTTCCAGCAACGCGCCAGTGGCGTCTTCAGAGCGATCATCGACGGCCACAATCGTCAAGCGGGGGTAATCGAGTGCGAGCAGCGAGCGCATGGCGGGTTCGAGTGTTTTCGCTTCATTGCGTGCGGGAACGACGATGGTGATGGCGGGCAGATCGGCATCATTCTCGGCCGGCGCGTATCGGTCCAAGTGCTTGGTGTGCAGGGCGCCGTACACCAGTTCCGCTCCGGCGATTAGCCATGCGAGCAGAATCAATGCGGCAAACCAGAGCATGGGTGTGGCTTGGGTCTAGAATTTGCGGATGTCGGTGTAGGCGCCGCTGTCGATGCGCTGAGGCAGCTTTTCGATGGCGTCCGCAATGCGCTGCGCCGCTTCGCGCGGGCCGGGCATGTCGGGTGTGCCCCGCGCGGCTTTCAATCCCTTGATCGAAGGAAAACGCTTCTCGTCCACCTTGGCATTGATGTGATCCTGCATTGCGGTATGCACCAGTCCCGGCGCAAACGCTGCTACGTGTGTATCGGGCAGATCGTGCGCATAGAGTTGGGCGAGCATGTTGAGCGTCGCCTTTGAGAGCGCATACGTGCCCCAGCCCTTGTGGCCTGTGATGGCTGCGCCGGAAGAAATAAGAACCACTTGCCGAGGCGCCCCGTGTGCAGCAAACCAGTCGAGAATGAGTTTGTTCGCCCAGACGTTGATGTCCATTGCGCGCCGAAATTCATCCAGTCCAATCTCGGGCATCGGTTTGAATTCTCCGAGGATGCCGGCGTTGAGGATGACAAGCGTGATCCCGGCATCGCCGATCAGTCGGTCGAGCACACCAGGAATGGCATCAAGATCGGCCAGATCACACTTCGTCTCATGCAATCGCTCGTGTTCGAATCCCGCGCCGCGGCGGCTCAGACCGTAAACTGTATTCCCACGTTCCAGATACTCCTCGACAAACCCGCGCCCGAGCCCGCTCGAAACACCGGTAATAAAAACGTTTTCGGTCATGCTGGATGTCCTTGGTTAAAGCACAAGAATAACAAGAGTAGCCAACTCGTGGTGCTTTCCGGTAAAAGGGCGCAGGAAAATACGTTGCATCTTGACTGGATTAAGTTGGAGCTTATGGATTGGCGGCGTT
>JBOHZI010000322.1:0-2691 GCA_050738295.1 Gammaproteobacteria bacterium | reverse complement strand
TCGCGAATTGCGGCGGCTCGATTTCGGCATTTTCAGCCAGCACGCGATATTGACGGCAAGCTTCCTCACGATCCCGTTCGTGCTCACGCACGCCGGTGTGGCCCTGCACCACCAGTGGCTGGTGTATCTGCCGGTACTGGTGTTGTCGGTTGCCCTGCTGGTGCCGCTGGTGATCATGGCCGAACGCGGGCGCATGAAACCCGTCTTCCTGGGGTCGGTCGCACTACTTGCCATCGGCCAATTGCTGCTGCTGCAAGGACAGGAGCACCTCGGCATCGCCTTCTTGGCATTGCTGGCGTTTTTCACCGCCTTCAACGTCCTTGAGTCGACCCTGCCTTCGCTGGTCTCGCGATTCGCACCCGCCGATGCCAAGGGCACCGCAATGGGCGTCTACTCTTCTTCTCAGTTCTTCGGCATTTTCGTGGGGGGCGTCCTGGGCGGCTGGATCAAGGCACACTGGGGCCTGGATGGCGTGGTGGCGTTTTGTCTTGTTGTGGCTGCGCTCTGGGGGGCGGAGGCGGCGTTCATGCGTCCGCCTGCCGGGGTGTCGAGACGGGTTTTGCGCGTAGAGGTACATGACGAGTCCGCGGCCAGGGCACTGGAAGACAGACTTCGCAAGATTCCCGGCGTGCTGGAAGCCGTTGTGGTCGGCGACGAAGGCGTAGCTTACGTCCGGGCTGACCGCGCATTGAACCCTGACCGGCTCACCACTGCAGTTGCGGAAGGCTAGTCAGCTCGCGCATGTCGAAGCGAAACGCGGCAGGCTGGAGTCGAACGTAAATGATTTCGACTTGAGGGCGTGCAGGCGGATCATGACCGCTCGTGGCATGGAATAACCATCACGGCAAGCATGATAGTGGTCTTCCGAATGGCGGTATCACTGTGACCAAGCAAGCGTCTTGGCGGTCGTTTGTACAATCTACCTGTGCACGTGACGCTCGAAATGAGGGGAACAAGACAGTGCGACTGATGAAACTGGATCGCACGACGCGACTGATCTTGATCAGCATCGCGCTCGGGGTGGTCGGCGCACTGGGAGCCCAGCTGTTCCTCCTGCTGCTGCACCTGATGGACACCTATGTTCTTGGCTTCATCGGTCACTACCATCCCATCACCGTCGAGGCTGCGCATGCGGCGGGTGTACCACCCCAACCCTTTACCCACTGGTATTGGTGGGTCCCACTCGCAACCACGCTCGGCGGGCTTGTCGCGGGCGTCCTGATCTACTCGCTTGCGCCGGAAACCGAGGGGCATGGCACCGATGCCACGCTCATTGCCTTTCATCGGAACAATGGACGGATGCGCGCGCGTTCGCCATTCGTGAAGATCATCGTGAGTGCGATCACAATCGGCAGTGGCGGGTCGGGTGGACGCGAAGGACCCACAGCGCAAATCGCCTCGGGCATCGGCGCCATCGTCGGTTCGCTCCTCAAGCTGCCTGACGAGGAGCGGCGGCTGGTCATGCTGATTGGCATGGCTGCGGGTCTGTCTGCCATATTCAAGAGTCCGCTCGGCACCGCCATCTTCGCGGTGGAGATTCTCTATTCGCGCATGGCATTCGAAGGCAGTGCGCTCATTTACACGCTCATCTCGGCCGCAGTCGCCTACGCGATTACCGGCGCTTTCTCCGGCTACACCCCGCTGTTCCTGCTGCCGACCAGCCAGCGCGTCGTCCAGCCGATCGACCTCGTTTGGTTTGCGCTGCTCGGCATTCTCGCGGGCGGGCTCGGTGCGCTGTTGCCGACCGTGTTCTACCGCATTCGTGACGCATTCCGCGCTCTCAGGATCCCGAATTATTTCAAACCCGCGATCGGTGGACTGGCCGTCGGTCTGATCGGCATCGCGGTGCCGCCCATCATCGGTGGCGGCTACGGCTATATGCAGTTTGCCTTGCAAGGCGGAACCGGACTCGCTGCCTGGATACTGCTGCTGTTTTCGCTCGGCAAGATCCTGACGTTTTCGCTGACCATTGGCTCAGGCGGGTCCGGGGGCATGTTCGGCCCCACGCTTTATGTGGGGGCCTTGTTGGGTGCCGCGTTCGCGGCAACGCTCAACTTGATGCATCTCAATGTGGACTCGTCGTGGCTGGCTGTTGTCGGAATGGCCGCCGTGTTCGCCGGGGGTGCACGGGTGCCGATCGCATCGATGGTGATGGTGATCGAAATGACGGGCGGCTTCGTACTCATCATGCCCACCATGCTTGCCGTTGCGCTTGCCTTCATCGTTCAATACGCGCTGACGCGCCACGCGAAATATCCGACCATTTATGAAGCGCAGGTGCCAACGCCGGCAGAAAGCCCTGCCCATCGCAGAGCCTACTACGAAGCTGCCGTGGGCCTTCTGCAACGCCAGGAAGTGCGGCTCGACCAGGATGTCTTGTCCCGCGAACTGCACGCTGCGCTGCGTCGCGGCGAGGGTATTCCGCTCACCCGGCGCCGCGAACAGCTTTACAGTCTCGCGCTTGCACCGGGTTCGCCTGTCGTGGGGAGTGAAGTGCGCAGCCTTGGCTTGGCCGACATGGGCGTGGTGATCGTGGGGCTCATACGCGGCGAGGGCGACATCATGCCGCACGGTGGCACGCGACTGCAGGTCGGCGACGAATTGCTGGTCGCCGTTGGCAATGACGGAATCGAGCGGTTTCGCACGCTTATCGCCCCACCCGGCGACGCTGACCACGCCACCGCGTAACGC
>JBOHZI010000321.1:0-2694 GCA_050738295.1 Gammaproteobacteria bacterium | reverse complement strand
CTATCCCGGGCGCGACGGCCTGCAGAAAATCGTCGATGCTTCGCGAAGCTGCGGCAAGGTCTATTGCCGGGATTGAGCAGGCTGCGCGAGCCGCTGCTCATGGTGCCAGGGGCGGAATCGAACCACCGACACTGCGATTTTCAGGCTCATTTTGCGCAAATGAAAACAGCGTTCTAGTGATTTGCAATTGTCTAATCGCACAACTGGGATCAAAGAGTTACATGAGATTTGTCTAACAAGTCTTTCAGTCACGGACACTAAAAACGGCCACGGACATGACTTTTTACCATGGTGTCGTGTTACCATGGTGTCGTGGGTTCGAGTCCCACCGCGCTCACCATAGAGCCCCTAATTTCCTGAATAGCTCTTCAAAAAAGATCATGTGCTCAAAGCACTTGGAGGCGCTCGGGTAACACAGGGGAAACAAAATATTCCGACAATCTTGTGTTTCCTGGGTTATTTTAAGATAGCCGCACTAGCCCGTTGGAGATGGAAAACCTTGATCGCATTTGATCGTTACACCGACCGAATCGCAGCGTCTCTAAGGAACCGCCCAAAAGAAGTTCGTTGGTCAGTTTATGGTATTGGGTTGGTCGCCGGGTCACTCGTTGGCGGGTCGGGATCGTGGCGCTCGGCGGCGCAGTCGGTGTCTCTGCGTATTCTATACTGCCCGTTGTCGGTGGATTGATCGGAAACCGGGCAGGCATTTGGCGAGACAGAACGGCCGCTAAACGGTCGGGTGAATACGGGCGTGAAGGCGACGACGCATGGCTTCCACCCGACGTTTAGAGATGGCGCTGCCGACTAACGAACTTGACGCTCGCCGCAACTTCAGTGAGGTAAATCACGGAATAAAAATGTCGGATACTCCTAGAGTCTTCGGCGAGACGACAATGGATGTTCCCTTTTCGTCGCCCAACTGGAGACTGGCAGATGGACACGCTGCAAGACCAAATTACCCCGCTCAACGAAGACGAAATCGATGCAGTCGCGGGAGGCGTCATCAACATATCGGAACTCAATGTCACCGTGGCGGGGCCAATGTCGGTCTCAGTAAACCTCGGAGGCAGTACGCTTACGATCTCCGCGACGTCACACTCGCATGGTGTGACTTGGAGCTAGCCGCCAGGGCCGGACGCCGATAAGCCGTTCACGGATGCGCATCTGCACAGATTGACCGTTGCGCGAACTTCGTCACCACTCCGAAATGTTGTTATGGCTGCTGTTTCTGGCGACGTATCTTCCCCGGCAAGTTGACGTTCGAGCAATTCGATTACGAAGGACGATTTGCCCGCTTTGAAGCGACCGATTACAGCACTTTGTAAGCGGCAGGAATTGTATTCTGAAGCAGCGCTTCACGCAGCTTATTGGCGGCAGCTCTGCACTCCGGGCCAAGGTATGGCCGATCTCGGTTGGACCGCAGTGCGCCTGCGCGACTTCACACGACTGTGTGGTGATGATGCTTCGCGGATACGTCCGAGACGCTCGCACCGTTCACTGAGGATCAAATCCTTGAAGACAAAAAGACGGCACCCACAAGCCGACCTTCCGTGACAGGGGGGACAGCTTCCCGGTTGCCGTGTAAATCGGCGCCGAAGCATGACCCCTCGTATTGCCTCATCTGAGGATGTTACTTTCGCTTGACAGATATAGTTCCGACTGTCGTTCGGTCCGAGGTTGCGTCATTGCTCGCAGGGTCGGAGGGACTGGTGACGTGGCGGAGTGCCCATCACACGCAGCGGCGGCCCCAGTCCCGGGATCGCCAATGGTGGCCGGTGCCGTACCCCCGGCCATAGAAGGGATGATCACCTCGGCTGCCTTGCGTCTGAGTGATCGCAACAAGCGCTGCACGATGGTGTGCTGCGGCGGCCCGAACTTTTCGGGGCAGTGTTCGGCGAGGCGACCGAGGATGGCCAGCGCGGTCAGACGAGGTTCGGCCGCGAGCCAGCGCTCGATGTCGGCGAGGTGCGGATCGAGCATCGATGGCATTTTGACACGCTTTTTGTATGGCTTGTGCATGCGCCGATGGATGATGCGCTGCTCCCCCAGATGCACATCATTGCCGAGCCTCTTCGCGAACACTGCCGCGTTCGTTATCGGTGCCGGTGGACTGGCTGCTGCCGCGAGCTTGCCCGCTCGGGCGCCGACGCGCGTGCCGAGCTCCGTCTGGGCGTCCCTCATCTCTGCCAGCAAGGCCACGGGATCGAGCGTGCGATAAAGCTCTCGAAGACGCCGTTTGACGCCTTTGCTCAACTTCGGATGCGCCAGTGCGCGCGCATAGGGCGTGGCCGGAACATGATAGCGCTTGATCACTTTCGCGCCCTCGCGTCGCTTGTCCTTCAGTTTGAAGGACGGCTGGAAGAAGTTGGTGTGCAGCCGCGATGCGGCATACAAACGTTCCAGCACGCGTGTCGTCTCGACGCCATCGAAGCGACCGTACCCCACAAGCCGTCGGACGACCGCGCCGTTCTTCTGCTCGACAAACGCCTGATCATTCTTCTTGTAGGCGCGTGAACGCGTCACCTCGATCTTTTGCGCGCGACACCAGGGCACGACGTCGTCGTTCATGAACGCGCTGTCATTGTTGAAGTCGGCGCCGCGAATGAGCCAGGGGAACAGGTTCTGTGCGCGCTCCATGGCTCGCACGACGAGGCCGCTCTCGCGCGTGACTAGCGGCATGCATTCCGTCCAACC
>JBOHZI010000320.1:0-2694 GCA_050738295.1 Gammaproteobacteria bacterium | reverse complement strand
GCACAAGGTCATCCTGGTGGACTTCTGGACCTACACTTGTATCAACTGCATCCGTGCCAATCCGTTCGACGAATTGTACTGGAATCGCTACAAGGATTATGGTCTGGTGATCATCGGCGTGGCGAGTCCGGAATTCGCGATCGAAGGCGTGCCGAAGAATGTGCTGATCGGCGTCAAGCGGGAAGGCCTGACCTACCCGATCCTGATGGATGCGAAAATGAAGGTGTGGAACAACTTCGGCAACCACTTCTGGCCCGGCAAATATCTGATTGATCCGCACGGCAGTATCGTCTATCACAAGTTCGGCGAAGGCGACTACGAACACGAGGAGAGCGTGATCCGCGAGCAGCTCGTCAAGGCCGGGCACACCCATCTTCCGCCCGATCGTGCGCTCGATCCGAAACTCGATCTGATTCCGGCTTCCAACCGCACCCAGACGCCGGAGCTTTACGCGGGACCGGGATTTTTGCGCCAGCCGCTCGGCAATTCCAAACAGCCTGTGCAGGGCGCGACGACGGACTTCACGCTGCCGGCAACGCTTGACCCAGATCGCATTTATCTTGGTGGCAAGTGGCACGGCGCGCATGATTACGTCGAAAGCGAGGACAACGGCGTCGTCGGGCTCAACTACGTGGCGCAGGCGGCCTATGTCGTGCTGGACACCGCGGATGGCTCGAAAAAAATCGAGGTGACGCTCGACGGCAAGCCGGTTCCGCCGAAGTTTCGCGGCAGCGACATTACCGTCGCCGACGGCAAAACTTACATCACCGTCACCGAGCCGCGCCTCTACTGGCCGATCGCGAACCGCGCACCGTACGGGCGGCACACGA
Source organism: Gammaproteobacteria bacterium (assembly GCA_050738295.1). GTDB lineage: Bacteria > Pseudomonadota > Gammaproteobacteria > JAKDMP01 > JAKDMP01 > JBAUSV01. Next base: position 1,864 of record JBOHZI010000320.1, on the reverse strand, counting down.
TCCGTTTCAACGTGCCGGCAGGCGTGCGGCTTTATTCGTTTACTTTCGGAACCTACTCCCCGGCCGCTGCCAAGGGAACGGATTGATGAGCCGGAATAAACGGTCTGGTCTCCCGCGCGCGAAGAGACCAGACCGAAAAACGAAAAGGCGCCCGGCCGCTTATCTGGACGCGGTAAGGTCGCCCATGCTGACCGTTTTGCCGGTCAGGATCGCGTCGATCACGTGAGCGCCATATTCTTTACGCAGCTGCGCATAGACCGGCTTGATTGCATTCCGGAACGCGGCGACCGAACGCTTGTCGGGTTCGTAATATTTCCCGCCGTGTTCCTTCAGGACCTTGAGGTAGTCAGGAAGCTCGCCCCACACCGCCTTGAAGTATGCGTCTGCCTGATGACGCGAGAATTTGCGGATGTCGGCCTGCACGCCGGCCGGCTGCTTCTCGAACCATGCCTTGTTAACGACCCAGATGTAGGCGACGTGCGCAGGGAACAGCATCACGTCGGGGGCGACCTCGTACATCTTGGCCTTCGTGTAGGCATCGAATGTGGTGAAGACGGCGTCGATCACGCCTTGCTGCAACGCTGAATACACTTCGGGGAAAGAAATTTTCACCGTGGAAGCGCCCATTGCCTTGAGCGCGGCCACCACTATCTGGTGGCCCGACGTGCGCACTTTCATGCCCTGCAAGTCCCTCGGCCGCGTGATCAGCTTCGATTTCGCGGCGATGATCATCGGGCCCGCCGGCATCAGCGCCAGCCCGGTGAAGCCCTTGGTGGCGAGCGCTGCCAGCAGTGCATTGCCGCTCGGGCCGTCCGCGAATTTTCGGAACTCCTTGGCGCTCGGCCAGCCGAACGGAATTTCCACCAGATCCACCAGGTGGGTGTAGCCGGTAAGGGCGCTGTTCGGCTCGTTGGTCATCTGTACCACGCCGAGCTGCACCGCGTTGGTTGCGGCCGTGCCGCTATAGAGCGAACCGTTGGGGTAGGGGACGACTTCGTACTGGCCGTGAGTCGCTTGCTTCAACTCGGCGCCGAACGCCGCGATGCTTTTCCCGCGCAGCGTGCTGGCCGCCGTCTTGTACGGAAACTTGATTTGTATGGGCGCCGCCTGCGCGGCAGCCACTCCGAGCGCACTGGCGCAAAGGCCGGCGAGCAATGCCCGGCAGATACTGCTGATCATGATCGAATTCCTCCTGACAGGTAAGGTTGAAAAACGGGCGCAAACGCGATGCAGACCGGACTGCCTGTGTTGATGACCCGGCCCGTCGGAATCAGCGAGCCGTTGGATTCGTTCACCGCAAACTCAATGATGGTGTCGCTGTCTTCATTGGCGGCATAGAGCAGGGCGCCGGTCGGGTCGATCGCGAAGAAACGGGGTGTCCTGCCGCGTGTGGCAAACCATCCTGCATGGGTCAGTTGACCGGTCGCCATGTCGACCGCGTATGCGGCGATGCTGTCGTGACCGCGGTTCGATGCGTATACGAAGCGGCCGCAACGGCTCACCTCGATCTCGGCGGCGCGGCTGTTACCGGTGTGCGTCGGCGGCAACGACGACAGGATTTGCGTCGGCACAAGCGCACCTCGCTGCGCCTCGAACCGGCAGGCCGTGACGGTCGAGTCGAGCTCGTTCACGACGTACGCGAACGGTAGCGTAGGATGAAAATCGATGTGCCGGGGCCCGGACGCTTCGCGGGCGGCGACGGACGGCGATTCGGACGGGACCAGTTTTCCCTTCTCAGCATCGAGCCGGAACACGAACACGCGATCCAGCCCCTTGTCGGGTACGGTGGCGAAGCGGCCAGACGGATCGAACCGGATTTGGTGCGGCCGCGCGAAACCCTGCTCCGTCGCATGCGGCCCCGGGG
>JBOHZI010000319.1:0-2715 GCA_050738295.1 Gammaproteobacteria bacterium | reverse complement strand
CAATCGGCCTGCAAAAGGGATCCGCAATCGGAGCAACGAAGGCCCCGCCACCTGCTGGCGGCATTCTGACCGTTCCGGTACTATGAAGGTGCCCCGGCAGATTTCGCTGCAACACCCATGGGAGGGCTTGTGCGCACGTTAACGGCAGGTCTCGAGGCGGGTCAGCAACGGGTCGCGATCCGCCAGTTGGGCGGCATGGGAGGCGAAGCCGGTTCGCAATGACCAAGGCTTTTATATCTCTCATCGAGACGGACCTTCTTCTGGTCTGGGCAGTCTTGTTCGCGTTGCTCGTGGCTGCGGGGGAGTGTGGCTTCCGGATCGGGCGCTGGCGAGCAGCGGCACAACGACAGGCGGGGGAAACCGATCGCACGGGCGTATCAACGGTCACGGCAAGCATGTTTGCTCTGTTGGCGTTCACGCTTGGCCTCACCATAAGCTTCGCTCAGAACCGCTTCGAGGCACGCAGAGACCTCGTCGTCCAGGAGGCCAACACCATCGGCACAGCGTGGCTTCGAGCGCGGTTGGTGGGCGAGCCGGAGGGCGTGGCGATCGCCGCACTGATCGAAGACTATGCCAAGGTCCGCCTTGACTTCACTACCGGCGAAAAAGCAAGCGAGATCGCGGCGTTGCTGGCGCGGACGAGCGCGTTGCAGACAGAGATCTGGCAGTTGGCGACGAAGTTGGCACGGCGGACGCCAACGCCGATCACTGTAGCGCTGATCGCAGCGCTCAATGACATGTTTGACGCATCGCTTGCGCAGCGCTTTGCCTTTGCGAGCCGCATACCGACAAGCCTTGCCTGGGCGATACTGGTGGGATCGATGCTCACGGTCGGCGCGATGGGCTATCTGCTCGGTGAAACCGGCAGCCGCCAGGTCGCGCTGTCAGTGCTATCGTTGCTGATGTGGGCTGGAGCGATGGTGCTTATCATCGACCTCAACCGCGCCCGCCTAGGCAGCATACACGTTGATCCTGCGCCCCTCATCTGGACCATACAGGGCTTCGGTTCCGGCGCACCTTGACCATAGAGAGGCAATCATCGTCGTTTCGGCCAGCGGGCGCGGAATACGGCAGTCCTGCGGCTGAAGCCGGTGCCCGGTGTTGCGGGACTTAACAATTAAGGACCGTGTGTCGGAACTACGTTGCGGCCCTGTTGGCTTGCTGCGCCCCGTCCATTTTGTGCTACAATCGGAACGTCATGGCCGATAACCCGCAACACCGGCCCCGCATCAAGCCGACCGGCATTTTGCCGGATACCACCCCGCTTGTACATCTTGCGGCGGCTGGTGCACTGGATGTGTTGAATGGTCTTGGCCGCGTGGCTGTCGTTGACGTGGTGGAACTTGAAGCCACCTACTTCGACGACAAACCCTATGCGAAGGAAATCCGGGCGTGGATCGATGCGGGCCGCAAGCCCGGCAGCAACCGCTTTGTGGAGGTTGCCGTGACGGAACTCGACCCGCTCTACAAGTTGGCGCTGGATCACCACCTGAAGCCACCCCGCAACGCCTGAGAGATCGCGATCACGGAATGGCTGGGCGACGAACTGCGCCGTCTCGGCGGCCCGGCGATTGTCGTCTATGAAAACCGCCGTTTGCCGGCGATGCTTGCGCGCGAGGGTGTAACGGAGACCGTGGCAGTTGCTACGGCACGCATCCTGCTTGAACCGGCGCAGCGTGAGGGCCTTATTCCTGACGCCCAGGCAGTGTGGTCACGGATCATCAAGGCTGCGCCGACGGCGAATCCGGCTTCTGTTCTCACCTATATCAACCCACCAAAGCCATGACCGAACCCAAACCCATTCACCCTGCAATCCGCCGTTATGCCGCCGGAGAGATCAACGCCTCGCAGGCCTCCGACATGCTTGGCGAGCGAGCGACGGTTGCGGATGTTTTTGTGATGACGCGGCAGGCCGGATTTCAATTGCCGCACCCGCCGTGCGAGCAGGAACAGGCCGAGCTTGCCCACGCCCTGAAAGTGCTTGGGCTTGAATAGCGACTACAACGAGAAGCCGCCCGGCCACTTTCCACGCTTCGAAATTCAAGACATTCGGGCACTTCGCGCGCCGTTGACATTTCAGGGGGTTGCGCGTTCCGTAAGATCTGCTTCGAAAGAAGCCCGCGAAGGCGCCGCCTCGGCTATGCCCGCGTCAGCACCTACGGCCAGACCCTTGCCACGCAGCTTGACCAGCTATGCGCGGCAGGATGCGGCAGGATTTACCGCGAGAAGGCGGCCGGCGCGCGCCCCGACCGGCGTGAATTGTTGCGGCTCCTTCGCGCCCTCGCCCCCGGCGACGTGGTGACAGTCACGCGCATCGACCGGCTGGCGCGTTCGACCTTCGACCTCTTCGCCATCGTCAAGCAAATCGTGGACAAGGGCGGGCAATTCCGGTCACTGGCAGAGCCGTGGGCCGACACCGCTACCAGCACCGGGCGCTTGATGATTGCCGTTCTCGGCGGACTGGCGGACGTGGAGCGCGACCTTATCAGGACGCGCACCGCCGAAGGGCGCAGCCGGGCGAAAGCGCGCGGCCAGCACATGGGCCGACCGCCAAAGCTCACCCCTCAGCAGCAGAAGGAAGCACGGCGGCGGCGGGCCGAGGGCGCGACACTCAAAGAATTGGCAAAGACCTATAACGCTGGGCGGGCGACGATTTCGAGGCTAGCCACGTGATGGAACCTGCCTTGACCGTCAAGGGGCGGAATTAGCGGTGAG
>JBOHZI010000318.1:0-2746 GCA_050738295.1 Gammaproteobacteria bacterium | reverse complement strand
TCCGAACAGGATTCCTGGTCGGTCTGTGCTGATGGTCTGCCCGGAGAAGCTTTGAGGCTGCGAGGCAGCCGCTGTGCCCGCGGCTATCGCAAGCACGCACCACAACAGAGTTCGTTTCGTCGGATTTTTCCGTCCGAGGGTGACCGATCGGCTCTGCGGTTCAGGCATGTCGAGTTCATCGAACAATCTAAGCAGTTGCCAGAATACTGGATCCGACACATCTCGCTTCCGAGCGACAACTCGTCGGTCGCTATCCCGGTTCGGCGGGCGACCACTGTCGACGGTCACCGACCGTTGATCGACGAATGGTCGCTGTCCGACCCAAAGGCGACATTCGTGATCGTCCGCTCTCGGGAACCCTGACTGCAGCACTTTGCAATCGCCTTGCGCGTCGCCGAATCGAGGGGGAGGCCGCTCCGCAAGCACGAGCGCGATTCGATACCAAGCCAGATTCGCAACTGCCCGCCTTTTGGGATGATTCGAGTTGCCGGCGCTTGACATCAGACGACCGCCGTCAATTTTGGATTACGGCAATTCGAACGTTTTCTGAAGTACCGGCGGGCAGCCCGATGGATCGTCGAAATAGCAGTTTGGGTGAGCACGAAGCGTGGAAATGCGCCACTGATCTTGCGCGATTTCGCACTGCAGTGACGCCGTCGCTTCCATAGTCCCTCCTAAATACGCTGTGGCCGTATAGTCGCAGTAGCCGTTTCGATAATGGCGCCACGCTTCGTTTGCGCCATGGAATAGGGCCATCTGGAATTGACCCCAATGCTTCCTTTTAGCGATGCTGGCGTACAACTTTGCGAGCGCCGAGTCGGCATGCGTTAACTGCTGGCCCAAGCAAGTGTCCAAGGTGGCATCATCCGTCGCAGAATTGCAGTTCGGCGGCTTCGCCAACAGGAGCGTGTTGAAAGCCAATAGACACAGCCCAAGCGCGATCGGTGCAGTTATTTTCATACGGACCTCGAAACCATCCAGACGCCACGAATCCACAGCTCCCCTTATACATCCAGTGGCAGTCGATCGCGTAGGCCGCGTGCCACGAAAAGCGACCCGCAAACGAACGCTTTGCGGCGGTACACCTGAGCAGATGAATGTCCGAGTCTGGCCGGTCAGCGACCGTTGATCGAGACGGGCGATCGCTCTCCGGCCCGTTGCCGCCGCCCACGTCTGTGCTCACGTTTTCGTTACTGATTGCCGTCGCACGCCATTTCGATCCGATCGACCGCGATCGTCGCCATATCTGAGTACGGACAGTAGAACTGCGAGGCTGCCCAAGTTTGCGTATCAACAAGTTCCTACAGCGGCGCGAACAGTTCGGCCAGATCGGCTTCGTCGAAGCGCAGGCGCTGGCTGGCGCCGCCTTCGAGAACGGCGCGGGCGAGATCGGCTTTGCGTGCCTGCATGGCCTGGATTTTTTCCTCCACGGTGCCCGCGCAGATCAGACGGTAGACGAATACGGGTTTGTCCTGGCCGATGCGGTGGGCGCGGTCGGTGGCCTGGGCTTCGACGGCCGGGTTCCACCATGGGTCGTAATGGACAACGGCGTCGGCGGCGGTGAGGTTGAGGCCGACGCCGCCGGCCTTGAGGCTGATCAGGAACACGGGCACGCTGCCGCTCTGAAAGCGCTTGACCAGGTTACTGCGTTGGCCGCCCGGGGTCTGCCCCGTGAGGCACTGGTAACCGATGCGGCGCTTCTTCAGTTCGGGTTCGATCAGGCCCAGCATCTCGGTGAATTGCGAGAACAGGAGTATGCGGCGGCCTTCGCCGACCAGGCCATCGACGAGTTCCATCAGCGCGTCGAGTTTGGCCGATCGCCTGACCTTTCTGGCGCTGGCAAGCTTGACCAGACGTGGATCGCAACAGGCCTGGCGAAGTTTCAGCAAGGCGTCGAGCACGATGATGCCGGCTTGTGCCAGCCCGCGCTTCTTGATGGCCTGCTGGACCCGTTCGTGCTGGGTCAGGCGCAGGGTTTCGTACAGGCTGCGCTGATCGCCCTCGAGTTCCAGCGTCCGCACGATTTCGTTCTTGGCCGGCAGATCCTTGAGCACGTCTTCCTTGCGCCGGCGCAGCAGCAGCGGACCGACCCGACGGGTGAGGCGCCGCTGGCGTTCACTGTCGGCGTGTTTTTCGATCGGCGTGCGGTAGAGCCTGGTGAACTGCTGCAGGGTGCCGAGCAACCCCGGCTCGACCGCGTCGAACTGTGCCCACAGCTCGCCGAGATGGTTCTCCAGCGGCGTGCCCGTCATCGCCAGCCGGCGCGTGGCGGGAAGCTCGCGCACCACGTGGGCGGCCTGGCTGCGCGGGTTCTTGATCGCCTGCGCCTCGTCCAGCACCAGCAGCGAGAAGCGGTGTTCGAGCAGGCGCTCACGGTCGCGCGGCAACAGCGGGTACGTGGTAATGACGAGATGATGGTCGGCAATGTCGTCAAAGCGGTCGGCGCGTGCCGGACCGTGGATGACGAGCGTCTTCAGGCTCGGCGCAAAGCGCGCGGCCTCATCGCGCCAGTTGCCGACCAGGCTGGTGGGCGCCACCACCAGCACCGGATCTTTCAGTTGACCGTGCCGGCGGACGCCCAGGATATGCGCCAGCACCTGTACGGTTTTGCCCAGACCCATGTCATCGGCGAGAATGCCGCCCAGGCCCGCGGTACCCAGAAAGTCCAGCCACGCCAGCCCTTCACGTTGGTACGAGCGCAACTTGCCCTTGAAACCGCGCGGGGCGTTGACGCTGCGTTTCGCAC
>JBOHZI010000317.1:0-2754 GCA_050738295.1 Gammaproteobacteria bacterium | reverse complement strand
CGCTATACACCATCGCGCCGGACGATTCTGTATTCAGCGCGCTGGAAAAGATGGCCGAGCACAATATCGGTGCACTCCCGGTGGTAGACAAAGACAAACTGGTCGGGCTGATCTCGGAGCGCGACTACGCCCGCAAGGTCATTCTGTTGGGGCACACGTCGCGCGAACTCAAGGTGCGCGACATCATGAGCAAGCAAGTGATGTGCGCCTCACCCGACGACGACGTCGAACACTGCATGGCCATCATGACCGAAACGCGCGAGCGACATTTGCCCGTGCTGGAGAATGGCAAATTGATCGGGCTGGTTTCGATCGGCGACCTGGTCAAGACGATTATCGGCGAACAGCAATTCGTCATCGAACAAATGACCAGCTACATCGCCGGTTGAACCGGACCACCCATTCCGAATCCATCTATCCTGGAGCAGAACATTGAAAACTGTACTCGTCGTCGTCCTGATGCTGTGGGGTTCCGGCGCTTTTGCCGCAACCACCCAACCGTCACCCGCCGCAAGCATAGCACCGGCCAAACGAGCCGATATACTCAAACTGCTTCATGTTACCGGGGCACTCGACGTGGGGCTCAAAATGGGTACTCAGATGGCGAACGGTATTATCGCATCCGTAAAAAGAACGCATCCCAGTGTATCCAATCAGGCCATCGAAGACATTCAACAAGCTGTGCAGAGCACCATGACCCAGCCTTCGGTAAAGACCAGAATGGTCAATTCCATAGTTACAATCTACGCCAAATACTACAGTGACGCCGATATCCGCGGCATGCTGCGGTTTGACCAAACCCCCTTAGGGCAAAAGATCATGAGAACGCTGCCTAAGGTAGGGCAGGAAAGTGTTGCCGCAGGCTTGGCCATTGCTCGTTCGTTCAGGGGCGAATTAATCGACAAAATCAAGCAGAACCTCACAAGAGATCACATCAATCTGAAAACGCTGCAACCCGAAGGCAAAGACTGAGCGCGGAGTTTTTCGCACTGCTACGGGAGTGACTGTAGCGTGTTCAACTGCGCACGCAACGTTTCGATCTGATCAAGCAAATCCAGCGCCAAGGCGATGCCCGCAGGGTTGAGTTCCAGATCGTGACGCAGGTGAGCAGCGGTTCGCACCCGTTTCAACACCACTGCTGAAAACTCCCACTGCGACTGCGCCGGGTCAAGCGGCTCCAATGCACCCTGTTCGACCAATTCGACCACCCAGCGCGTTTCCACAGCACACAGTCCGGCCAGCGTTTTCAGCGTGATCGTTTCCCGCTCGCCGAGCACGACGCCGGTTACGATCTGATCATTTCTTTCGCTCATGTCTGCACTCCCAACCCGGCCCGCGGGTCGAAGTCGAATTCATCGGCCATCTGTCGGTAGAAGGCTTTCGCCTGGTCGCTACCCGCCGGCGGCGTCACGATATCGAGACGGGCATACAAATCGCCCGCGGTCTTGCCGGGCAGGCCACGGCCCTTGAGACGCAAGCGTTGGCCGCTCGTCGAACCGGCCGGCACCTTGAGCTCGACCTCGCCGGTCGGTGTCGGTACCCGTACCGTTGCGCCCAGTGCGGCCTCCCACGGCGCGACGGGTAACTTCAAACTCAAGTCCCGACCTTCAATGCTGTAGAGACGGTGCGGGTTAAAGACTACTTCCAATAACAAATCGCCGGATGCACCGCCGCCGATGCCGGCGCCGCCCTGCCCGGCAAGGCGGATATGCTGCCCGGCGCGCACGCCTTTGGGAATACGCACATTAAGCGTGCGGTTACGCAGATGCATGCGCCCGTGAGCGTCCGCCTCGTGGACCCTCAGATTGAGCGCACGTGTCGCCCCGTGGAAGGCATCCTCCAGATCGATAGCGATGCGCGCCTGTTCGTCCTGGCCATGCATCCGCATGTTGCCGCGGGCCTGCCCAGCACCCGGCCGATGCATGCCGCGAAACAACTCTTCAAAAAAATCGCTGTAATCCGCACCGCCACCGGCCCCGCTGGTGTTAAATTCGAAGCCTTGGCTCTCCCAGTTCGGTGGCGGACGGAAATCCTGCCCCTGCTTCCAGTCGGCGCCCAGTTCGTCGTAGGCCTTGCGCTTTTCCACATCGCCGAGCACCGCATAGGCTTCCGCCACCGCCTTGAACTTGTCTTCGGCATCCGGCTCCTTGCTCACATCGGGATGATATTTGCGCGCCAGCTTGCGATAAGCGCGTTTGATATCATCGGGCGAGGCATCACGCGCCAGCCCCATCACCTTGTAATAATCCTTGAACTCCACGAGCACCTCTACATTTCGTGCTTACCGAAACGCCACCACATCGACATCGATTAACCTTAAGATATCAGATAGACCACTGCATTCCACACCGGAAGATTTCCATGAAAACCCGCACATTCCCCGTTTTACTTGCCAGCAGTCTGATCGCAGCAGGACTCACGCTTTCCGCCTGCCAAAAGAAGCCGCAACATGAAGACCTGCAGCTGGGACAGAGCGCCATACACAAGGCCTCCGCGGTCGGGCAAGTCCTGGCGGATTCAGCCATAACGACCCGGATCGAAACTCAACTGGCAACCGACGAGAGCCTATCCGGATCACCCGTTCACGTCACAACGAAGCACGGCGTGGCTACGCTTTCGGGCACGGTAAGTAGCGAAAGCGCTCGCACCAGGGCTGCAGAGATCGCCACCAACACCGAAGGCGTCAAGGGCGTGATCAACAACCTCAAGGTCGCACCCACGAACTGAATGAGGCTCTATATAGAGCCTCATACC
>JBOHZI010000316.1:0-2792 GCA_050738295.1 Gammaproteobacteria bacterium | reverse complement strand
GATGTTGGCGATACCGGTGCGGCCCATGACCGGAATGCCCGCCGGCACGCGCGGCGGCCGATAGCCGGATTCGTAGAGGGCGAGCGCCTGGGCCTTGGCTACGTACAGCAACTCGTCCTTGTGAAACACGACGACATCGCTCGCAAGCAAAAAGCCGAATTCCTTCGCTTCCTGAGCGCTCGAAGCCACCTTGGCGAGGCCGATCAGCTCGAAACGTTTGGCGATGCGATCAAACAGCCAGCCCGGCCCGGTTTCCTGTGAAGCACGCAGGGCGAATTCCTTGGTGCCACCGCCCGCGGGCACCAGCCCGACGCCGGCTTCGACCAGACCAATGTAGCTTTCCAGCGCGGCTACCACGCGGTCGCAGTGGAGCACGAATTCGCAACCGCCACCGAGCGCCATGCCGCGTACGGCGGCGACCGTCGGCAACGCCGAATAGCGCAGCGCGAGCGAAGTGCGCTGGAAGTCCTCGATCATCTTTTCCGGATCGAGCGTGCCAGCCGCTACGCCTTCACCGATCTCCTTCAGGTTCGCGCCGTAGGAAAACGGTTCCGAGTCCTGCCAGATCACTAGCGCCTTGCAATCACGCTCGGCCAGTTTCAGAGCCTCGTTTACACCGATGATCACGTTCGGCCCAACGGTATGGCCCTTGCTCTTGAACGAAAGCACGGCTACGCCGTCGCCGAGATTCCACAGGCGTACGCCCTCGTTTTCATACAGCGTGTCGAACTCGGGCGCGGGCTCGCCCACCACCCGTTCGCGAAACACCTGGCGCTTGTATACGGGGTGCGAGGAGAACGGCGCGAGTTGGCTTGATGCCGCGTCCCACGAGCCTTTGGGCGTATGCACCGCGTCGCGTTGCTTGACCCACGCGGGAAGCTGCGTCGTGTTCATGGTTTTGCCATCGGCGATGGCCTTTTCCAGATCGGCGGCCAGTTCCTTCCAGCCTATCGCCTGCCAGGTCTCGAACGGTCCAAGCTTCCAGCCGTAGCCCCAACGCATGGCGAAGTCCACGTCGCGCGCGCTGTGCGCTATATCGCCCAACAGATAGGCGCTGTAGTGGAACAGGTCGCGGAACACCGAGCGCAGGAAGTCGGCCTGCGGATGATCGATCTCCTTCAGCATTTTGTATTTCTTGACCGGGTCGCGCTCCTTGAGGAAAGCACGCATCTCGTCGGTGAGTGCCGATTTCACCGGTCGATACTCGCCCTTGGCCGGATCGATCACCTCGATGCCACCTTTGGCCTTGCGGTAAATGCCGGCGCCGCTTTTCTGTCCGAGCGCGCCCTTCTCGATAAGCGCTTCCAGCCAGGCGGGCAACTTGAAGTACTCGTGCCAGGGATCGTCGCTCAGCGTTTCGGCGAGGTTGTCCACCACGTGTTTCATGGTGTCGAGCCCGACCACGTCTGAGGTGCGCAGCGTCGCACTCTTGGGACGACCGATGCCGGGGCCGGTGAGCCGGTCCACCAGGTCGAGCGGCAGCTTCAGGCGCTCGGCATGATGCAGCACGGCGAGTATGGCGAACACGCCGATCCTGTTGCCAATGAAGTTCGGTGTGTCCTTGGCGCGCACCACGCCCTTGCCGAGCACGGTGGTAAGAAAGCCTTCAAGCCGGTCGAGCACAGCGGCATCGGTACCCGCATGCGGCACCAGTTCGACGAAGTGCATGTAACGCGGCGGGTTGAAAAAATGCACGCCGCAGAAACGGGGACGCAGCGCCTTCGGCAATGCGGTTGCAAGCTCGCCAATGGAAATACCCGAAGTATTAGTCGAGAACAGTGCCTCGTCGTTCACATGCGGCGCGACCTTTTCGTACAGGGACTGCTTCAGATCGAGCCGCTCGGCAATGGCCTCAACGATCAGATCGCATTCGCGCAGACGCTCGAGGTCGTGATCGTAGTTGCAGGGTGTGATACCGGCGAGCGTCTTCGACGAGGCCAAAGGACTTGGCTTGAGCTTGCCGAGACGCTTGAGCGCGTCCTTGACCACACCGTTCGGATCGTCCTTGCCGGACAGATCGAACAGCAGTACCGGTAGCCCCGCACTGGACAGGTGAGCGGCAATCTGCGCGCCCATCACCCCTGCTCCAAGCACGGCCACACGGCGAATCAAACGGTTGGGATCCTGCATCGTCGTCTCTCCTCATCGCATGTGGAACCCCTTATCTGTCGGGATTCCTAACCAAACTGACGTCCCCGTATCGATTGCTGACGGGGACATTTTTACTTAGATGGCAGTTATTTTAAACGTTTGTTTGACTTGTTGCAGGAGCCGACGGTTTGACAGCCTGCCGATCCAGCGCCTGCAGACGCAGCAGGATCAGGCGACTCACCTCGCGTTGCATGTCATTTACCAGCGATTGCCGCCGGCTGCCGGTACCCAATTCGTTATTCACGGAATAGGCCAACAAGCGCTGTGTCTTGAGTCTGGTCGGTGCAAGCAGCACTTTGCCCGCCGCGTCGCGCAGCTCGAATTCGACCCGATAAATTAGCTGATATTCCTGCGGCTGGCCGCTGGAATTGACGGCAAGCAGCCGGCTTTGAGTGGAATGGCGCATGATTGCGAGCACCGCGTCGCCATCTTCACACGAAGCACTCACCTGCTCGCCGCTGGCGCGAATGGCGTTGCGCAACAGATTTTCCAAGTGCCCGTAAGGCTCTCCACTATGGATGCAGGTGTGGTGCATCGCCGCCGGTAAATGTCCGACCGCGCCCGCCAGATGAAACCCGCAACCGGCCACGGCACAAATCAACGCGCCCGCGAGCACGATTTTCGAGCCAAGGGCACAGCGG
>JBOHZI010000315.1:0-2812 GCA_050738295.1 Gammaproteobacteria bacterium | reverse complement strand
CCTCAAGGCGAGTCATGGGGTTGGAAGGCGCTCCAGTTGCTGAAGGTTGACGGCACCTGGAAGATCGCAAGCGAGTTCTACACCTCACACAAGCCGGAATGACAACGGAAGATCCAGGAACACGTTTGTCATCGGCGTCACATCAGGGATAGGTGAAGCGAGCTCTCGTGCGCTTGTGGCAGAAGGATGGCGTGTCGTCGGCACGGGCTGTCGCGCAGGCCGACTGAAGCATCGTGGTCGGGAACTCGGAGCCGAGATCTTTCTCGGCCTCGCATTCGATCTTGTCAATAGTACGGTTCGGTCGGACGCAATCGCCACCTTGATCGAGTCATTGGCGAGTCTCGACCTTCTCGTGAACAGTGCTGGCAGGTGCTCAGCACGGAGACCGCTCATCGCCGATTGCATGCGGTAGAGCTTGCGCGCGGCAGCTGAAAAGCTGCCCGTATCGACCGCTGCGACGAATGCTCTGAGTTGATCCGGAGAAATGCCGCCCAGTATTGCTTACCTATCTCGCGTGCAGATCATTCAGATCACATTTTATCGTCTTTTCTGACTCATCTGGCGATCTCATATTCGATGCTCGCGTAGTCACAAGGGCATCGACATGAACCTTCAACACATCGACGTCGGCGCTGTCGACGCTGTACAGGCGAAATACCGTCTGCCTGGCGAACATGTTTCATATTTTCGAGTCTTGAACCGCATCCTTCAGTTGGCCCATGGCGATCTGGCCTCCGACTTCGCCCGCAGTGGCTTTGGAGATTATTCCCCGATTCGGGTAAACAACGGCTTGACGCCACGCGCGCGCCACCGGAGCGCGTCATGAATCAGCATCGCTCCCTGATTTCGGCGCGCACCCTGCGCCGTATCGCCGGTGCCGGAATGGCGCTTTTTCTGGGCCTTGTAACTGTCAGTGCCATGGCGGCAACAAGATCCAGGATCGAGCTGCAGGTTGGGCGCAGCTACACGGACAGCAAAGGCACGGCGGCCGCGTTTGTCGAAGGAATATTCGCCGAGCGCCCCATCGGGTCGACACGATTCAGCTGGGCGCCGGATTTTTCCGCAGGTTGGATCAACGGTCGGAACGTGCGGAGCTACCGTCACAACCGCTACACGATGGCTGATTCGATCTGGCTGGTTGCCGCGGGCGCCCGTTTTTACTACGGCACGGAGCGCGATTGGTATCACCACCTGTTCTTCAGCTTCCAGCCGACGCTGCATCGTGGCAGAACGCGGGCATTGAGCAGTGTTTACGAATTTGCCAGCACACTAGGTTGGCAAGGAAAGCGGTTCAGCATCGAGGTTCGCCATATTTCAAACGGTTCCTTGCACGAACCGAACTGTGGGGAAACGATGGTATTGCTCGGTGTGCGGCTGCATTGACGCATGATCGTTCGGCGCGCGCGTCGCAGCACCGTTGGTAACGCCCGAACGAACCTGATACCACCCGCACCGGGCTTCTCTGGATGGTGGCGCGCCTTGGATTTGATCGTACATGACCCCGCTGCGACCTCGCGCAAGGTTTTTGTACGGGAGTACTCTGGAATCAGCCGTTTGCCACTTGGTGGAATGATCGGCATGATCAGGAGGATGTCATGACGCGACAGCGTTGGCTGGTGCTTGCATTCGGCCTTTTGACACTCGGCGGTTGCGTGTCGGTTCCGCGCCGCCCACCGCCGCCCGGATTGATCAATGCTGCAGAGCCCGCAGGTTTCGGGCCAGACATCCGGCTGCTTACAGTCGATCGCCGACGCTACATCCAGGAATTTCCGCAATGGGTGGCGGGGCTCAGGAAAGCCGCACATGGCAAGCCCATCAATATTTTGGTGCTGTCCGGTGGTGGCAGCTACGGCGCTTTTGGTGCCGGTGCCCTGACCGGGCTGTCGAAAACGCATGCGCGCCCGCAATTTCAATTGGTGACGGGCGTCAGCGCGGGGGCGCTGTTGGCGCCATTCGCGTTTCTCGGCCCCAGTTGGGACGACCCATTGCGCAAGGTTTTCACCAGCGGTGCGCTGCGATCCCTGCAGCGTTCGAGCAAGCTCGGCGCGCTGAAGCGAATCGTGTTTCCGCAGGGCGTGGGTGGCCACGATCCCCTGGCCACGCTGGTCAACCGATTCGTCAGCGACGACATGATCGATGCCGTGGCGCGGCAAGCAGCGACCGGCCGCCAGCTGTGGGTGGCGACGACCAACCTCGACGATCAGGAAACCGAGTTCTGGAACATGGGAGCGATTGCCGAACGCGGCGGCGCGGCGGCGCACAAACTGTTCCGCAAGGTGCTGATTGCCTCGGCCAGCATACCCGGCATGTTTCCACCGGTCATGATCAGGGTTGCCGAAAACGGGAAGACCTACGATGAAATGCATGTCGACGGGAGCGTCACCACGCCATTGTTCCTCGCACCAGTGGTTGCGCTTACAGCACCCGTTGGGCACCAACTCGCCGGTGCGAACGTGTATGTGATGATCAACGGGCACATGGGCAAGCAACCTACGGAAACGCCCATCAACACCATCCGGATCCTGGAAGACAGTTTTTCGGCGCAGCTCATCTACAACACGCGTAATGCCTTCAATGAGGTGATCGCGTTTGCGTATCGTGAACAGATGCACCTCGATTTCACCTCCATCCCGGATGCCTTCCGGTCAGGTAGTTTTCTCGACTTCCACCGGCAACATTTACAGGAGCTATTCGACTACGGTGAATCCTGCGCAATGCGCGGTCTGTTGTGGACGACCGTGGCGCAGGACGTCGAACGCAACGCCTACCAGCAACCCGATGATCGGTCGGCGCGCATGTGTCCGGATGGTGT
>JBOHZI010000314.1:0-2818 GCA_050738295.1 Gammaproteobacteria bacterium | reverse complement strand
TTCTCGCTCGGCACGCTGGTCGATTTCCGTAGAGAGCGTGATAATTGGCCGGAACATCTTGCGCACCAGATCGGCGACGATCAGTAGCAGGATCGGCATAAGGATCAGGAAGGGCATTACAGTACGCAGGGCGCTATCGCGGGCAATTTCGTCCCGAAATCCGGACTCCTGGGCTACCGCAATCCGTTCGCCGGTGGCAATTGTTTTGACCAGAACACGGAACGTCTCTCCCCGCACCTCCAGCGTGTGCATGCCATCAGTCAGCGTTGCAGGCAGGGCTAGTGGTGCATCACCCGTGCCTACCGGAGATGGATTGCTCTTACCCAAGCGCTGGACGATCACGCGCGATTCTTCATCACCGTCTTTGACTCTGGTATCAGTAGCCGAAGGGGCGGGCGACAGATGCTGCCGATCCATCAGCCCCGCGATTTGGCGCAAGACGTCGTCTTGTAATTCGTGTGCTTCATCGAGGGCAGAGATGAAAGATAAGACTCCAGCCACAACCGCAACGACAAGAATGGCCAACGACAGGATGAAGGACAGCTTGAGCTGAATCGACTCATTCAAGCGTTTTTTGAGACCATCCATCCGACCCCCCTGACATTCTTGACGACCTCGCTGCCCAGCTTGCGCCGCAGTGCATGGATCAGAAATTCGACGGCATTGCTCTCAACCTCTTCTCCCCAGCCGTAAATGCGATCTTCCAGCTCGCGGCGAGACAGGATGGCCCCAGGCCGAATCAGTAAGGCTTGCAGCAGCGAAAACTCACGGTTGGACAGTTGCACAGGGGAGCCGTTATTGACGCTGGCCTCACGCATGGCAGGATCGAGTGATACCGCACCGTTGGTGAGAACGGGGGCAGCGGTGCCCCCTTTGCGTCGCAGCACGGCGCGCATCCGAGCAAGCAGCTCCGCCATTTCGAAGGGTTTGAGCACGTAATCGTCGGCTCCGCCGTCCAGGCCACGCAAACGGTCATCAAGCCCGTCGCGCGCCGTGATGATGAGCAAGGGAACCGGATTGTCCTTGGCGCGGATACTCGCCAGCACGTCCAGCCCGTCCTTGCCAGGTAGACCCAGGTCGAGCAACACTAGGTCATAGTGCTGACAACCCAATGTCGTCAATGCGATCTGTCCGCTTTTGACCCAGTCCGTCGCATAGGACGCATCCTTCAATGCGCCCTGGATTGCTTTACCGATCATGGGATCGTCTTCGACCAGTAATACCCGCATTTTCCCACCGTTCAGGTTTCGTTGTTTAATGCACCGCCCCGGTTGCACTTCGTCTAAACAGCAGGATACCAGTCAGGATGAAGGCAAGTAGACTACAGTTGACGCAGAATAGCGGCTCGACGCCAAACCTCCGGCGTTCAGCGGATTGTCCAAAAAGGTCACCGGCCACGGCACCCAGCGGGCAAGTCGGGATGAAAGTAGCCCAAAACAGTAGCGTATGGGACATGACGTTACTGCAGTGAGGTGCTTCTAAATTGGTCTGACCGGGCTGACTCAGCCGTGAAGCGTCAACAGGTTATTTCTGTTTAGGGCAAGTCACGACATGGGTGGAAGACCTCCGATACCGTGGTGAGGGCGATGCCACTTGTAATGATGAATCCAGCGCTCGAGCATGGCAGTGCGCTCGACACATCACCGCTGGCGGCAAATTCCGGCCGGACGTGCATACCGAGCTTCCTCACGCGACGTGATGCGGGTGAGGCTCGAGCATCCTCTGCTCGAACGCCTCGGGGATGCGGCGGAGACGGCTACCTAGGCGTTCGCGGCATTCCGGCCATCGCGCGGATCGGATGCCTGTCCGACCGGACCGATATCTTTGACCGCCGGTTTTTTCGCCGGCTGCGACGCGCCGCAAAGCCACGTTGTGAATGTCCGCTTCAGTCGAACCAAATAGTAAACTATGGTTCGGTGGCAGACGACGCTGGTCCACGATCGGTCAGAAGCGGTCCTGACGCCGTGTGCCCGAAAGCTGACAGCTCATCGCAAAATCGCGCTACATGTATCGCTACGTGGCGATCCATTACTTACGCGGGATCAGTCGATGCGAACTGGGGGCGTCGCGTCAACGTTGAGTCCGAAAAGAAACTGCTCGAAGGCCGTCTTGACCTGCAGCATGTGGGTCTGCTTGTACGGGAATATCGATCCGGGATCCATCGCGTGGACCACCATCGCGTGATCGATCTCGAAGATCAGGAGTTCACCGTCCGGCGTTTCGGCGCAATCGATGCAGACGTAGTCCAGGCCCGATCGCCGGTGGACGGCGTTCAACGCGCCGCAGTGCCTTGCCACGAATTCGTCGAAATGCAGCATGAAGGACGCTTCTTCGGCG
Source organism: Gammaproteobacteria bacterium (assembly GCA_050738295.1). Classification (GTDB taxonomy): domain Bacteria; phylum Pseudomonadota; class Gammaproteobacteria; order JAKDMP01; family JAKDMP01; genus JBAUSV01. The sequence continues at coordinate 481 of JBOHZI010000314.1, read as the reverse complement.
CGCTTGGCGGCATCCTCGTACATACCCGCATTGACGTAGTGAATCATCCAGTGCGAGGAGATCGCCATGTGGCAGGCATAGGGTCGGCCGGCGATGAGCGCAATCCGGAACTTGCGAAAGAGGCCGTCTTTGCCCCTGTAGTCGATGAACCGCGACAGGAAGAACGCCGGGGCGTGCACCTTGGATAGATAGCCGGAAATCTCCTGCGTGGTATCGATCCGGACCAGATCGCGCCCCGCATGGGATCCCACGGGGCGCAGGATGATCGGAAAGTCGCAGCTGGCGAATACGTCGCAGAGGTGCACTTCGCCGTGGACAATGGCCTTGAGGCTGTCGCGTGACACCGCTTGGGTGAGAGGCATCAGCAGGCCGGGAACGTCCTGAAGAAGCTCGCTGGCAAGCCGGCGCTCCGTATTCCGGATATTGCGCGGAGCGTTGACGACCGGCCGGGGCCACGCGACCAGCAGCGACGCCAGCGCCA
>JBOHZI010000313.1:0-2871 GCA_050738295.1 Gammaproteobacteria bacterium | reverse complement strand
GAATAGGCGTGCAGCCAATTGAAGTCTTCCTTTTTCGTGACCGTGCCGTATTCGCTCACGTTGTAGCGTCCGTTTGGCCACAACTCCGAGCGCAACATGTCGTAGATGCCGACGGAGGACACCACGGCCCGGTATTCTTCCGGATGCTGGGTAAGCGCGGCGCCCATTAATAGTCCGCCGTTCGAGCCGCCCTGGATGCCGAGATGGGCGGCATCCGTCCAGTGGCGCTTGATCAGTTCCTGCGCGGATGCATAAAAGTCGTCGAAGTCGTGTTGCTTTTTACCGAGCATGCCGTCCTCGTGCCAGCCTTCGCCGTAAGCACCGCCGCCGCGGATATTGGCCAGCGCGTACACCCCGCCATGTTCCAGCCAGGCGAGATACGGGCCCATGAAATGCGGTGGCACGACGATGCCGTAACCACCGTAAGCGTAAAGAATGGTCGGACGCTTGCCGTTGGGCTTTACGCCCGCCATCGCGACCACGGTGACTGGCACCTTGATCCCGTCTTTCGAAGTGGCGGTGAGTCGGTAGGTGCGCAGCTTCGAATAATCCGCCGCCGGTTTGACCGCGAACACGGTTTTCAGCGTGCCCTTGCCGGCGGCGTAGCGCGACCAGCGTTCGGGGAGGGTCCAGCCGGACCAGGCGATGAGTGCGCTGTCCGAGCGCTCCGATGAGGCGATCGTGCCAATGCCGATACCGCTCGCGGGAAGCGGCACAACGCGCACCAGCCGTCCTTTTGCATCGTATTGCACGACGCGCCAGTCGGGGCCTGCCACTTCGGTCACGAGAAAGCCGCTTTTGATCGATGCGACTGCGTGCATTGCCCACGACGAATCCTCGCCGACCAGACCTCGTGCGCCCCCGGCTGTCACGGCAATCAACTTGCCGAGCGGTGCATTGCGGTAGGAGATCACCAGCAATTCATCACCCAGCCAGGCAACGCTCGGGCTGACCTGTGCCGCGTCGCGTACGTTGTCCTTCGGCCCTAACACTTGCTTCCAGCCCCTGCTCGTGCGCAGATACACGTAATCCGGGTTGCCGTCGCCGTAGTGCACCATGATGGCGGCGTTCTTGCCGTCGGAGGAACTGGCGAAGTCGTATTCGGCAACTGGTGAAAAACCTTTACCGAAAGCGACGGTGTCCGCCTTGGCGGCGGTGCCGAGAGTGTGGTGATAGAGCACGGCGTTGAACTGACTTCCGGAGGGCAGACGGACGTAGAGGAAGCCCTTGCCGTCGGCGTCCCACACCAGGCCTTGCGGCGAGGTACCGCCACCGGCATGCGGCAGCACACCGGGCAGGGTTTTGCCGTTCGCTACATCAAGCACATGCAGGGTTGTCGCTTCACTGCCACCGCTGGCGGTGCCGTAGGCCACATGTGTGCCATCGGGCGAAGGCCAATAGCCGGTGATGGCGACATCCGAAGTATTGGGATTCACCAGAACTTTTTCTTTACCGCCCGGCCACTGCTGCATCATCAGTTCCGCCTGAGGCTGGGGCGGCGTCTGCTGCATGAAGAACAGCGTGCTTCCCACGAGTTGGGGGTTCGAACGTCGGGTCGAAGTCAGCGCCAGTTGGCGGACGCGCGTGGCCATGATCTTGCTCTGAGGGAAACTCGAAAGCACCTGGTCGGTATGCGCGTTCTGGGCGGCAATCCATTTCTTTACGCCGGTCGAATCGGAGGATTCCAGCCAGCGGTAGGGATCGGGCACCTTCACGCCATGGTAGGTCGTAACCGTGGAGTCTTTCCGGGTGGCCGGCGCCTTGTCGCTGCCGGCAGCCAGTGCGGACGCGGCGAGGAGGCCCAGTGCCATGAAGGCAATGTAGTGCAGCCGATGTGTCATGCGTGTGCTCCTTTGATCGGTGGCGGGAACGTTATTACGTGAATTCTAATGCAGGAGCTGCTTTCTGCCATCTCTCCCCTTTGCTCGCGTCTCCGGCGAGGGTCACTTTTGTTTCGCCAAAAGTGACCAAAAGCATCGTGCCGAGCGTTCGTGGCCACAAGGCTTTCAGCCTTGCGCCTACCCTGCGATGCTCGCCCGCAACGGGCCGGGCGGCAACTCGGCCAATGCCATATATTGCATTGGCCTCAAACACTCCGCCCTCTTACCCGCTGCGGGCTGCGCTTCTCGGCGCGCCCGACGGCACAAGAAAGGTCGGTGTAGGAGCGGCGGTCCCCGCCGCGATTGCTTAGCGCATATTCCCCGTATGGCCGAGGGAGTAGCGGCCGGGTTGCGGCCACACCGCGAGCCCGTGCGGTTGGCGCCCAACCTTGATTTTGTGCAGCAGCTTGCCGGTTTTGGTATCGAATACATACACCACGTTGTCGTAGCGCCCGGACAACCACAGTTGGGTGCCGGCAGCATTCACGTTGCCCATGTCGGGGCTGCCGCCGCCGGGGATCGGCCAGATAGCCACGACTTTGCGCGTGGTGGGGTCGATTACTGCCACATTGCCGCGGTGCTTGCCCCACACCTTGGGATTGCCGCGGTCCGTAACGTACATGTAGCGACCATCGCGGCTGGGATAAATGCCGTGGGCTCCGGTGCCGGTCGCAATGAAGCCGATCTGCTTGAAGCTCACCGGATCGATCAGTTCGACACCGCCGGAGTTCATGTCGGCGACGAAGAAGACGTTACCTTCCTGATCGACACGCACATCCTGAGGCATGGGTCGCACATTGGGTTCTGGCGATTTCAGTTTGAGATAGCCGACTACCTTGTGGGTTGCCACGTTCACCTTGACCAGGTCGCCGGAAAACTCGCAACTCGCGATCAGAAAGCGGCCGTCGGCGGTGAAGTCGAGATGGTCGATGCCCTTGCAGTGGGTTTTCAGCGAATCGTGCAGCTTCATCGTATGCGGATTACGAAAATC
>JBOHZI010000312.1:0-2903 GCA_050738295.1 Gammaproteobacteria bacterium | reverse complement strand
CCTGAAGCGCCTGTGCGAAGAGGGCGTCCACAAGGCGGAAATCGACAAGCCCGTGCTGGTGGACCCGCAGGTCGGGCGCATTGTGCTCGGTCAGGATTTGCGCTGTGGCTACTCGGGCACCGACGGTATTCATTATCAGTTGTTCGCCAACGAAAGCGTCGTACTCAAGGTCGAGGAGCCGGGAGCGGTCTGCGTACTCGGCGGCTGAGGCGGCAGGGAAACCTCAGTCGCTGCGCAGTACCGGGCGCGTAACGTGAGCGCCATTCCGCCTTGGCGCATTCTGGCAATCGATGGCGGCGGCGTGCGCGGTTACTATGCCGCGCTGCTGATTGCGCGTCTCGCGGCGGCCAATCCGCGCTGGTTAGAAAGAGTGGACCTGATTGCCGGTACCTCCACTGGCGCCATTATTGCGCTGGGTTTGGCCTTGGAGATGGCGCCTGCGGACATCGCTGGCATCTATGTGCGCGATGCCGAGAAGATTTTTACCACGAGCTTCGCGAACCGCTTGATTGACGCCGGCGGACTGATTGGCCCGCGTTACGATGTGCGTCGTTTTGCCGCCATACTGCGTCGCATATTCCACGACGTGCGCCTCAGGGACCTGTCGCGAAAGGTGGCGATCCCCGCCTTTGAGCTGGACGACAAAAACGCTGATCCCGCGCGCCGGCACTGGCAGGCGAGGCTGTTTCACAACCTGCCGGGCCCGCAGGCCGATACGGATTTGCTGGCTCGGCGTGCGGCGCTTTATTCCAGCGCCGTACCCGCGGTATTCGCTACGGCCGATGGTTATATCGACGGTGGCGTGTTTGCCTCCAACCCCGCGTTGTGCGCGCTTGCCTTGAGCCTCGATGCGACCGCACAAGCGCGTCCTGCAACCCTGGACAAAGTGCGGGTATTTTCCGTGGGCACCGGACGTAGCCCTCAGCACATCGAAGGTGAACGGTTGCAGTGGGGGCTCACTCAGTGGGCCAGGTCGCTGATCGGGGTGACATTCGACGCCGGAGTGGGCATGGTGGATTATCAGTGCCGGCAGATTCTGGGCAACCGGTATCATCGGCTCAATCCGTGGCTTAATGGTGCATCCATCCAGCTTGATGATGCCGACGCGTTGCCCAAGCTGGAACGTGCGGCGAACGCGGCGGAACTCGACTCCACGCTTGCCTGGCTCGACGCAGTCTGGATGGATGCATGAATCCTTATCTGGGGAGATTATTGTTCCCGAGTTCTGATCTTGATAATTTATGACTGCGCCCTCACATTTAAACAGATACGGCACACAGATTGAGTTTCGGAGGCCATCGTGAACACAGCCCCGCGCAAAGTTGATCGCATCGTCAGTGCGCACCGCCAGCGCGAAGGTGGTGGCTTCATTGTTCGTCGCCCATTCCCAACGGCGGGGCTCGACGGCGTGGATCCGTTCCTGCTTATCGACGAAATGGGACCCGCCGATTACGGGCCGGGTGAGGCAGTCGGTGCACCCGATCATCCGCATCGCGGTTTCGAAACCGTGACTTACATGCTCGAAGGCGCGTTTGAGCACGAAGATTCGGCGGGCCATCGCGGCAAATTGTGGCCCGGCGACGTGCAGTGGATGACGGCAGGTGCCGGCATCATTCATTCGGAAATGCCCTCGACCGAAATCCGCACCAATGGTGGGCGCGTGCATGGCTTTCAGATATGGGTCAACCTGCCCGCAGCGGACAAGATGATGCGTCCACGTTACCAGGAACTGGATGCCGAACACATTCCCACGGCCCGCAGCGAGGACGGTCTGGCGCAGGTCAAGGTGGTGGCCGGCGAGGCGCTCGGTGTGAAGGCCGCGATCGATACGCGCATCCCGATTGTGTTCCAGGACTGGACGCTCGAACCGGGTGCCGACGTGCGCGTTAACGTGCCACCCGAAGAACGAGCAATGGTTTATGTATTTGGTGGTGGCGTGCAGGTGGGTGCGACAGGCGACACGGTCGACGACGGACAGTTGGCGCTACTCGGCGATGGCGAGGCTCTGCACTTGGTTAACAGTGGGCACGAGACGGCCCGCTTTCTGCTGCTGGCCGGTGCGCCAATCAACGAACCTGTGGCGCGCTATGGGCCGTTCGTGATGAACACCGAAGCCGAATTGCGTCAGGCCTTTACCGATTTCCGTTCCGGGCGCATGGGTGAAATCACCCGCGAAGCCCAGGTAGGCTGAACATGAAATCACCGATCATTCATCGCATTCGCGGGCGCGTTCATCAGCTGGACGCAAGCATGCAGGTGCGTCGCGTGCTGCCTTCGCCCGAGCACCGCGCTATCGGTCCGTTTGTGTTTTTCGATCACATGGGGCCGGTGATATTTTCAGCCGGTCAAGCCATGGACGTACGACCGCACCCGCACATCGGGCTCGCAACCGTGACCTATCTATGGGAAGGGCGGATCGAGCACCGGGACAGCATGGGCAATACGCAACTGATAGAACCCGGCGCTGTTAACTGGATGACCAGCGGGCGCGGCATCGTGCATTCCGAGCGCACCGCCAAGGCGGATCGCGGTCGCGAGCAACGTGTGCACGGCTTGCAGTTGTGGGTGGCGTTGCCCCTGGAACATGAACGGGACGCACCTTCGTTTCAGCACACCGCGGCGCGTGAGCTACCGGAACTGAATGTAGGCGATGCCACGTTGCATGTGGTCGCGGGCCATGCCTATGGCGCCACCTCGCCTGTGCCCGTGCTGGGTGAATTGCTTTATGTGGACGCGCGCATTCCCGCCGGCGGCAAACTGCCCCTGCCAGACGGGCATGAGCAACGGGCCGCCTACGTGATCGAAGGCGAAGCGAGCGTTAACGGGGAGACATTGCAACCGGGTGAACTTGTCGTCTTCGAATCGGGTGCCGACGTCGAGTTGATAGCTAAAATGGATACGCA